>JANNVG010001100.1:0-6936 GCA_031414395.1 Fimbriiglobus sp. | reverse complement strand
GGGCCCACTGGCGGATCGAGAACCAATTGCATCACGTGCGGGATGGGACGTTCGACGAGGATCACTGCCGGGTGCGGAAGGGGTCCTCGGCCCAGGTGCTGGCGGGGTTGCGGAACGCGGCCATTCATCTGCTCGCGGGCGCGGACGCGCTGAGTGTGCGAGCGGCCACGCAGCGGTTGCAAATCCACCCCGGGGAGGCCCTCGCCCTGCTCAACAGTACCGCAGTGTGAACTCTGCAATAGCCCTGGAGTAGCCCTGCCCGGTCTTCAGCTTCCCCTTGCCTCCCGCCGCACGCCCGGCTATCTCCGCCGCTCGTCTGACACCGCGGCCGGGGGGACCGCCATGCCTCGTCGTTTCTTCGCGCTCGCCGCCGCCGGGATCGCCTGCGCCTTCGTCGGCTGCCTCCGCGATTCGTTGCACTCCGCGCCCCTCGTGGCCGGCAAGGTGGTCGAGACGCCGACCGTCGCGCAGGCGTCCGGCGAGACGGCCGAACGGGTCGATGAGGTCGGCTCCGACCTGCTCACCGCCACGCCGCTCGGCATCCCGGACATCAGCTTCTACACGCTCGGCGGCAAAGACGTCGAGTTGTTCCACCGCGACCCGAAGACGCTGTTCATCTCCGAAGGGCTGGTGAGCCGCTGCCGCACCGACGACGAACTGGCCGCCGTCCTCGCCCTCGAGATGGGCAAGATGACGGCCGAGTTCCGCCGCGGGGTGCGGAAGCAGGTGAAGGAGCCGATGCCGGCGGTGGCGAGCGCGCCGAAGTACGACGGCACCACCGACCTCGACCCGTCGCGGGACGCGTACCTGCTTCAGTACGCCGCCGCGAAGCAGTCGCCGGCCGACAAGCGGAGTTGGCCGACGGTCGATCCGCACGAGATCGCGGTCGAGTTGCTGAAGAACGCCGGCCGCGAGCCGAAGCTGCTGAAGGACGTGGCCCCTCTCCTGACGGACACCGCCAACGGCCCGACGGCCCGACGCCTGGGGGCGTCCGCCGCCCCGAGTTGGGGGTGGTGAGCGGCGGGGTGTGGTACAATTCCCACATCGTGCCGAGGGTGAGCGATGCCGACCATCTCCGTACTGCCCGACGACCCGACGACCCCGACGCACTTCCGGGCGATGAGCGGGGGCAAGCAGTTCGTCGCCCCGACCGTGGGTGATGCGGTCGGCGGGCTGTCCGCCGAACTCGGGCCGCCGACCGAAACCACCCTGGTGGTCGTGCAGCCGATGACGCCCGACCGCCTCTTCACCGCCGCCCAGCAGCAGCGGTTGGCCGACCTGATGGCCGCGTGGCGAACCGCCCGTGACGCCGGCGGCACGCTCCCCCCGGCCGACCAACACGAGTTCGAGACCCTGGTGCGGGCGGAAGTGGTGGCCGCCACCGAGCGGGCGCGGGCGCTCGTTGCGGGAAGCCGGCCGTGAACCCGCGATACCCGGATGTCGCCCGGCGTGCGGCCCACCGGTGCGAATACTGCCGCGCGCCCGAAGCCATTTTCAACTTCCCGTTCGAAGTCGAACACGTCACCCCCACCGCCCGCGGCGGCTCCGACGACCCGCCGAATCTGGCCCTCGCCTGTCGCGCCTGCAACAGCTTCAAAGGGGACGCGCTGACCGGCACGGATGAACAGTCGGGCGGCGAAGAAGCGCTGTACCACCCGCGGGCGCACCGTTGGGACGAGCACTTCCGCTTCGACCCCGACAGCGGGCAGGTGATCGGCCTCACCCCCTGCGGTCGGGCGACGGCTCATCGGCTTCGGATGAACGACCCGGTGCAGTTGACCGCCCGGCAGGTGTGGCAGGAACTCGGTCTGTATCCGTGACCCACCCGCTCCCCGGCGGTCGCGGTTCCATTGACAACCCCCTCCCCGCGGCATTAACTGACCGTTCGACTCGAACTCTCCCCTCGTGCCGAAGGTGGTGCGTCGTGAACCGATCCGTATTGCGGGCGGCGGCGGTGGTGCTGGCGGGCGTGGTGCTGGCGGCGATCCCGGCGTGCGGCGGGGGCGGCGGCACGGGCGGCAAGGCGAAGGTGGCCATCGTCACCAACTGCACCGACCCCTTCTGGGACATCTGCCAGGCCGGGGCGATCAAGGGGGGCAAGGACTTCGACGTGGACGTGACGTTCAAGCAGCCCGACCAGGGCACCGTGGACGTGCAGATGAAGACGGTGGACGACCTGCTCAAGCTGGGCATCAAGGGGCTGGCGGTGAGCGTCATCAACCCGAAGGAGCAGACGCCGCGGCTGAAGACCATCGCCCAAGACCTGCCGGCGAACAACTTCCTGACGATGGACAACGACGCCCCGGACTCCGGCCGCCTGTGCTACGTCGGCGTGGACAACTACGAGGCGGGCAAGGAGGTCGGGCGGATGGTGAAGGACGCCCTGCCGAACGGCGGGGTGGTGGCCCTGTTCATCGGCACCACGGACTCGGACAACGCCGTCAAGCGGGTGGCCGGCGTGCTGAGCGAGCTGGAGGGCAAGGACGTGCGGGCCGACGTGGCCAAAGGCACGTACCAGGAGAAGTACGGCAAATTCACCCTGCACCGCAAGCAGCCGATCACCGACGACATGAAGCAGGACCGCGCCGCCGCCAACGCCGGCGACACCCTGGAGCAACTGAAGGGCGCCGCCGACGTGTGCTTCGTCGGGTTGTACGCCTACAACCCGGCCAAGATCCTGGAGGCCGCCCGCACCAAGGGGATGGTGGGCAAGATCAAGATCGTCGGGTTCGACGAAGACCTCGTCACACTCGACGGGATTGCCAAAGGGGAGATCGTCGGCAGCGTGTCGCAAGACCCTTACAACTACGGGTACGAGACGGTGAAGTGGCTGCGGCACGTGATCGACGGCAAGGACAAGAAGCAACTGCCGCAGGCGCCGACGGCCTTCAGCGTGGTGACGAAGGACGGCGGGGCGGCGCTCAAGCGGCCGGTGTCGGTCGGCGGCGGCACGCAGGAGATCGAGGTGAAGCAGCGGAAGGCGAGCGACTACGCCCAACTGGTGCGGGACGCGTACACCGCGGCGAAAGCGGGCAAGTGACAGTTCCAGGTGCCAAGTTCCAGGTTCCATGTTCGCACACCACACACGGGGTCGCCCACCCCGTTCAACTCTCGTCCCCACTCTTCAACTTGGAACCTGGAACTTGGAACCTGGAACTGCTCTGATCGAAGCCATTGGCGTCCGCAAGCAGTTCCCCGGCGTGCTGGCGCTGGACAACGTCTCCTGTCGCCTCAACCGCGGGGAGGTGCTGGCCGTCGTCGGCGAGAACGGCGCGGGCAAGTCCACGCTCATGAAGGTGATCGCCGGCGTGTACCAGCCGGACGGCGGCGAGGTGAAGCTGAACGGCGTGCCGGTGCGGTTCCCCACCCCGCTGTCGGCGATGACCGCCGGCGTCAGCCTGATCCACCAGGAACTGAACCTGGCCGAAAACCTGTCGGTGCTGGATAACCTGTTCCTCGGCCGCGAGCCGACCTTCGGCGGGCCGCTCAAACTGCTCGACCGGAAGAGTTGCATCGCCGTCGGCGGCAAGCTGCTCGAGCGGGTCGGGCTGCCCGCCGACTATCTCTTCCGTACGGTCGGTGAACTGCCGCCCGGCCAGAAGCAGCTCGTCGAGATCGCCCGCGCGCTCGGCCTCGACGCCAAGCTGCTCATCATGGACGAGCCGACCAGCAGCCTCACGCAGAAAGAAACCGACCGGCTGTACGAGGTGATCGACGCGCTCAAGGCGGCCGGCGTGTCGGTCATGTACATCTCGCACCGGCTGGCCGAAATTAAACGGTGCTGCGACCGGGCAGTGGTCCTCCGCGACGGCAAGAACGCCGGCGAACTGAGCAAGTCCGAGATCACCCACGACAACCTCGTGCGGCTGATGGTCGGCCGCGACCTGAAATCGTACTTCCCCCGCACCCACCGCACCACCGGCGGCCAGACGGTGCTGAGCGTCCGCGACCTGCGGTACGCCGGCGGGCCGAGTCACGCCGTGTCGTTCGACCTGAAGGCGGGCGAAGTGCTGGGCATGGCCGGGCTGGTGGGGGCCGGCCGCACCGAACTGAGCGAAGCGATCTTCGGCATCCGCACGATCACCGGCGGCACAGTCACACTGAACGGCGAACCGCTGCGGCTGCGTCGGCCCTCCGACGCGGTGAAGGCGGGCGTGCTGCTGCTGCCCGAAGACCGCCGGCTGAACGGGCTGGTGCTCGAGCAGAGCGTCGGGTTCAACCTGAGCCTGCCGAACCTGAGCCGTCTGTGTACGGCCGGCCTCGTCCGCAAGCGGGACGAGGCGACGATGCACGCCGACGGCATCCGCAACCTGCGGGTGAAGACGCCGACGGCCGCACAGACGGTGGGCCTGCTGAGCGGCGGCAACCAGCAGAAGGTGGTGTTCGGCAAGTGGCTGGCCCGCGGGCCGAAGGTGCTCATCCTGGACGAGCCGACTCGCGGGGTGGACGTGGGGGCGAAGACGGAAATTTACACGCTGATCGACGAGCTGGCCGGCCGCGGCGTGGCCGTGTGGATGATTACATCCGACATGGAAGAGCTGCTCGGCGTGTCGGACCGGGTGGTGGTGATGCACGAGGGGCGGCTGGCCGGCGAACTGCCCCGCGAGAAGGTGAGCGAAGAGGCGGTGATGCGGCTGGCCACGGGCGGCGGGTGATTCAGCCGCGGAGCGGCGACCGATGTTAGCCAGGGGTGGAGTCGGCGAGCGGAGCGAGCGACGCAACCCCTGGATCCAGGAGTGAAATAGATGAAGCCCCGGAGGGGCGACAGAACCGCATCTGCCGCCCCTCCGGGGCTATGTGTACCTTCCTCACACCAGGGGTTCCGCTCGCCTTCGGCTCGCTCCACCCCTGGCTAACATCTGCCGCCGCTCCGCGGCGGAGAGACTGCATGAATGAAAAGCTCAAGCTCGGCCTGTGTCTGCTGGCCGGGTTCGCGGCGGTGTCGGCCGTGTGGATCCCGGCCGGCATCCCGTTCCAGCCGTTCCAGTTCCCCGTGTGGTACGCCGCCGCCGCGGTCGCCCTCGGCCTGTTGGCGTACACGTTCGAGTTCTCCCGCCGCAACCTCATCCGGTTAACCGGCGTGGTGGTGCTGCTGTCCGGCCTGCTCGTCGGCCTGGGGTTCAGCAACGAGAACGCCTTCGGCCGGTCGAACATCGTCACCGTGCTGAACCGGCACGGCGAACTCGGCATCATCTGCGTGGGGGCGGCGCTGCTCATCATCACCGGCGGCATCGACCTGTCCGTCGGCTCGCTCGTCGGGCTGGCGGCGGTGTCGTTCGGCGTGCTGATGGAAGGGGGGATGCCGCCGCTCGTCGCCCTCGCCACCGTGCTGACGCTCGGGCTGGTGATCGGCGTGTGTCACGGGGTGTTGGTCACGCAGCTTCGATTGCAGCCGTTCCTGGTCACGCTGTGCGGCATGTTCATCTACCGCGGGTTGGCCCGCACGGTGTGCAAGGGGGGCACCGGCGTGGTGTCCGCGGAAACGGCCGTGGGCGCCACCGCGAAGCAGCAGGCGGTCACGGCCGGGGCGGGGTTGGAGCAGGCGGCGGAGGCCGGCCGGCAGGCGACGGACTCGCTCCACACGTCCCTCCTCGACCTGCGGTTCTGGCTGACCGGCAAAGACCTGACCGAGCGCGAGGTGTTCCCGGCGCAACTGGTGCTCATGCTGGCGCTGGCGGCGGTGGCGGCGGTGTTCCTGCACCGCACGGCGTTCGGCCGCTACTGGTACGCCATCGGGTTCAACGCCCAGGCCACGAAGTTCGCCGGGGTGAACGTGTGGCGGCATCAGGTGTCGGTGTTCGCCGTGTGCTCGCTGCTGGCCGCGCTCGCCGGGGTGACGCTCTTCCTGTACGCCGGGTCGGTCAAGCCGACCGACGCCGGGCAGGAGTACGAGCTGTACGCCATCACCGCCGTGGTGCTCGGCGGGGTGAGCCTGCGGGGGGGCGAGGGCACGGCCGTCGGCGTGGTGCTCGGGGCGATGGTGCTGCCGGTGGTGCGGACGCTCATGAACTTCACCGAGTGCCCGCCCGACTGGATCCCGTGGATGATCGGCCTGATCCTGCTGCTCGGCACGGTCGTCGACGAACTGATCCGCCGGTCGAAGGCCGGGCGGTAACACAAGGGGGACGCCAATGCCCAGAGTGGTCGTGTTGGCCGGCATCAACGGGGCGGGGAAGACCACCGCCTCCCAAGACCTGCTGACCCACGTGCTGAAGATTCCCACGTTCGTGAACGCGGACGCCATCGCCCGCGGGCTGAACGGCCTGAACCCGGAGGCGGAGTCGTTCCGCGCCGGGCGGCTGATGCTCGCCTACATGGGCGAGCTGGCCGACGCGAAGGCCGACTTCGCGTTCGAGACGACGCTCTCGGCGCGGACGTATGCCGTCTGGCTCCGCCGGTTGCGGGCGGCGGGGTACGAGGTGCAACTCTACTACTACTGGCTCGACAGCCCGGACGCGGCGATTGCCCGTGTCGCCCTGCGGGTGCAGGCCGGCGGGCACTTTGTCCCGGACGCCGACATCCGCCGGCGTTACGCCCGGAGCGTGCGGAACTTCCTGGAGCTGTATCGCCCTCTTGCGGACTGGTGGGAAGTGTTCGATAATACCTACGGGCAGCGTGCGCTGCTCGGTGCCGGCTGCCAGGACGACTTCGACGTGGAAACCCAGGAAGCGTGGGACGCTTTCGAGAGGAGTGCGAACCATGAGTGAGACCGGAGCCAGATCGGCGCTGTGGGACGAGATGCTGGCTCTCCGCCCAGCAATCGCGGAGTCGCACGCCCGCTCCACCAAGAAGGCGCTGCTCGAACACGCCCGCATGGGGCGGTCGGTGTGCGAGGGCCGCGACGGAAAAGTGGTGTGGATTCCGCCGGCCGAGATCTTCGCCCGGTACGGGCTGGACGAGTTCGGGCGGGAGAAAGGGCCGGCGAACGGCGCGACG
>JANNVG010001099.1:0-2637 GCA_031414395.1 Fimbriiglobus sp. | reverse complement strand
CCCAACCGTCCCCTCTTGCCCTGGGGGTGGTGTTTTGTTTACACCCCATATGGTGTTTTTGCGCCAACCCAACCCGTTTCCCCTTCAACTCAAACCGGCTGTTCACCCGACACCACGCGACAGCTCGACCACGACCACGACTCCAACGATCACCAGGCGGTGAACCCGCCGTCGATCACCAGGGTGGCGGCGGTCATGTAGCTGCTGGCGTCGGACGCCAGGAACACGACCGCCGGGCCGAGTTCGGCCGGCACGCCGAACCGCCCCATCGGGATGTGCTCCAGGAACGTGTCGCGGAAGGCCGGCTTGGTGGCGAACCACGTCCGGTTCGGGTCGGTCTCGAACACGCCCGGCGCGATGGCGTTCACCCGCACCCCGCGGGCCGCCCAATCAGCAGCCAAGCTGCGTGTCAGTGCCGCCAGCGCCGCCTTCGCCGCCTCGTAGTGCCGTCCGCGGATACCCTTCATCGCAATCGGCCCGGCGATACTGGTGACGTTGACCACGCTCCCCCGCCCGCGGGCCAGCATCGGCTTCCCCAACTCCTGACAGCACACCAGCGCGGCCGTCAGGTTCAGGTCGAACATCCGCTGCCAGTCGTCCACGGGCACGTCTTCGGTCGCCACGTCCAGCCGCCGCCCGCCCACGTTGTTCACCAGAATGTCGATGTCGCGGCCGAGTGACAACGCGGTGTCACACGCCCGCCTCGCCCCGTCCGGCGTGCTCACGTCGGCCGTCACGGTGTCGATCCGCCGCCCGCCGGTAGACAGTTCCGCCCGTGCCGCCGCCAGCGAATCGGCGTCGCGGCCGACGAGGACCAGGTCGGCCCCGGCGTCGGCCAGCGCCGCCGCCATCGCCCGCCCCAGCCCGCGGCTGCCGCCGGTCACGAACGCCGTCTTGCCGGTCAGCCGGAACAGGTCGATCACGCTCATGGGGGGTTCACCGTGCTTCAACAGGTGTGTCCGCCGACCCTCACACCACATCCAAGCTTACGCGACGGGGGCGGGGGGCGTCGGACCCGGCGGCTGACACCGCCGGTTCACCAACCAGCTCGTCCGTTCGCACGCGGCCGAACAGGGTGAACCCGGTGGCGTCGTCGATGTCGAGCGTCACCGTGCGGCCGGTCAGCCGGTCGGGGGCGTCGAACACGGCGATGTGGTCGGTCATCGTGCGGCCGGTCAGTTGGGGCACCTCCGAAGCACCCGCCGGCTGACGCCGACGGTTCGCCGTGTCGTGCTTGCTCCGCCCCTCCACCAGCACGCGCGCGCTCGACCCGATGAGCGCGCGGTGGTCGGCCAGGCTGTTCGCGTTCTGCACGCCCAGCAGGTCGTTGTTCCGCCGCTTCTTCACCACGTCCGGCACGTCGTCCGGGTACCGCTCGGCCGCCTTCGTGCCCGACCGCTCGCTGTACTTGAAGATGAAGCTGTTCTTGAACTTCGCCTCGGCCACCAGATCCATCGTCTTAGCGAAGCTCTCGTCGGTTTCCCCGCAGAAGCCGACGATGAAGTCGGACGACACGGCCACGCCCGGCACCCGCTCGCGGCAGCGGTGCAGCATCTCGCGGTATTCGGCCACGGTGTACATTCGCTTCATCCGCTTCAGCACCTCGTCGCACCCGCTCTGAACGGGCACGTGCAGGTACTTCACCACCTTCGGCAGGTCGCGGACGGCGTCGAGCAGGTCGTTCGTCATGTCCTTCGGGAAGTTGGTGACGAACTTGATGCGCTCCAGGCCGGGCACGTCGTGCATCCGCGAGATCAGATCACTCAACCGCGTGCGTCGGCCGTCGCCGTGGTCGAACACGTAGCTGTTCACCGTCTGCCCGATGAGCGTGACCTCTTTGCACCCCTGACCGACGAGCGTGCGGACCTCTTGCACGATGTGGTCCGGGTGTCGGCTCTGCTCCGGCCCGCGGGTGGAAGGCACCACGCAGTAGGTGCAGAACTTGTCGCACCCGATCTGCACGCGCACGAACGCCTGGAACGGCGTGGCCCGCATCTCGGGGTCGCGGGCCGGGTCGTAGCTCTCGAAGCTGGACTCGACTTCGTGCCGGCTGGCGTCCTTGCGGCCGAGGCTGAGGGCGTACTGCGGCTGACGGGTCTCCTGCACCGCCCGCACCAGCTCGGGGATCTTCGCCAACTGCCCGGTGCCCACAACCATGTCCACCAGTGGCACGCGGGTGCGGACGCCTTCACCGTCCTTCTGGGCCATGCAGCCGATGACGCCGACCACCTTCGTGGGGTCCTTCCGCTTGTGCTGCATCACCCGGCCCACCGCCGAATACGTCTTCTCCTCGGCCAGCTCCCGCACCGAGCAGGTGTTGAACAGAATCACGTCGGCGTCGGCCGGCGAGTCGGTGAGGGTGTAGCCGTCTTTCTTGAGCGCGGCGATGACCAGTTCGCTGTCCAGCACGTTCATCTGGCAGCCGACGGTCTCGATGTACACGGTCTTCATGGGTCGGGGAACCGTTGTGAATACGGGGCCGAAAGGGGCATTGTGGTTCTGGCGAACCCGGCCCGCAAGGGCCGTGGGTGCAAACCGCTCGTGACAGGCACCCCCGGCCCTTGCGGGCCGGGTTCGCCCCGCTCGGGATAGACATGCCCTCCCCCCACGCTCACCCAAAACCCCCCCCCCGTTCGC
>JANNVG010001098.1:0-10709 GCA_031414395.1 Fimbriiglobus sp. | reverse complement strand
CCGTCGAACAAGACGGCCAAGGTGGTCGGGCGGTCGAAGACGACGGTCGAGTGGGTGGCCCCGACGCTTCAACTAGAACTGCTCGCGGCGAAGACGGTGGCCATCAACCGCGACAGCACCGTCACGCTGGTGACGACGAACACGGGCAAAGTCGAAGGCTCGCCCGGCACGGTGACGGCGTGGTTTCAACAGGGCCTCGACGTGGGCGGCGCGACCCCCAGCCCGGACGTGAAGGTGGATCAGTTCATGAAGCAGTGGAGCCTGCCCGCGCTCGCGCCCGGCCAGAAGCACGAGATCAAAATCCCCGTGCGGGCGACGGAGAAGGGGTCGTTCACCCTCGCCGCCTCCGCCGCCACATCCGACGGGTTGGAATCCCGCAAGAGCGCGAACGTGACCGCCGGGAACGCCTCGCTGAAATTGTCGGCCGAGCCGGGTTACTCGGCGCTGGTGGGCGAGCGGGTGCCGGTGCGACTCACCGTCACGAACACCGGCACCGTGCCGATCGACACCGCCACCGCGTTCGTCACCTTCGGCAACGGCCTGGAACACGACACCGGACAGGAGCAGGTGGAGGCGGCCGTCGGCGTGGTGCCGGCCGGCGAATCGCGGGTGGTCACGGTGCCGCTCATCGCCCGCAAGCAGGGGAAGTTCCGCGTGCTGGCGCGGGTGCGGTCGGGCGAGTTGAACGACGAGCAGCAGACGGAAGTGGACGTGCGGAAGATGGAGCTGGTCGCCACCATCGCCGGCCCGGAGCGGCTGACCCCCGGTGGCGACGGGCTGTACGAGATCGGCATTTCCAACCGCGGCGACATCACCGTGCCGAACGTGACGGTGCGGGCCTCGCTGCCCGGCGCGCTGAGCGCGAAGCAGGCGAGCGACGGCGGCACGCTCACCGGCACGAGCGCCGCCGTATGGCGGGTCGGCGACATCCCGCCCGGCACCAGCAAGGTGCTGAAGTTGAACACCCGCGCCGAGCGCACGCTGGAGCGTGGGGCGATCAGCGTGACCGCCGCGAGCGGCGACGGGCAAGCCGCACTGAACACGGTGAAGGCGGACGCGACCGTGACCATCCAGGGCCAGCCGGCGCTGCTGCTGGAGCTGGCCGACCCCGCGGAGTCGGTGCCGGTCGGTCGGCGGGCGGGCTACAGAATCACCGTGAAGAACCAGGGCAGCGGGGCGGCGAAGAACGTGAAGGTGACGGCGGTCGTGCCGGACGAGTACGCGAACGTGAAGGGGAGCGGGGCGAACCGCGAGGCGGTGAAGCCGGAGGGGAACAAACTGTTCTTCCCGGTGGTGAAGGAGATCCCGGCCGGCGGGAGTGCGACGTACACGATTGAAGTGGAAGGGGCGAAGGCGGGCGACGCCCGTATGCGGGTGGAACTGCTCGCCGACCACACGACGAAGGCGATGAGCGAGGAGCAAAGCACGAAGGTAGTGGACCGGGCGCGGTGAACCCACACGAGCCGCGACCGCCAGGGAGCGGGGTAATTGACACCCGCTCCCTGACGGTCGCGGCTCGTTCATACACTTCCCCCATGTCCGCTCGCCCGACGTCCGTCCGCTGGGTCGTCCTCGCGTCCACCGTGCTGGTGGCGGTGTTCATGTACGTCGACCGCGCCTGCCTCGGGCAGGTGTCGGCCGACATCCAGCGGGAGCTGCACCTCGACGACTGGCAAATGGACGTGGCGAACGGCGCGTTCTTCTTCAGTTACGCCCTCGCCCAGGTGGTCTCCGCCGCCGTCGCCGTGCGGTACGGCCTGCGGCACACGTTCGCGGTGTGCCTGTTCCTGTGGTCGGCGTTCACCGTGCTCACCGGGCTGTCCGGCGGGTTCGCGGTGCTGGTGGCCGCCCGCCTGCTCGTCGGCGTCACCGAAGCCGGCGCGTACCCCATCGCCGCCTCGCTGGTGAAGAACTGGTTCCCCCTGCACCGCCGCGGGATCGCCAACAGTGCGGTCGCGTTCGGCGGGCGGATCGGCGGGGCACTCAGCCTGCTCGTCACCCCGATCCTCGCGCAGGAGGTGTTCGCCGCCTACTCGCGGCAGGTTCACGGGGCGCTCGCCGGCGGGCCGGCCATGATCGAGTACGACCCGGCGACGAGCGGGTGGCGGCAAACGCTCACCCTGTTCGGCGTTCTGGGTATGGGGTACGCGGTGGTGTACTGGTTCATCGCCCGTGATCGTGCGACCGCACACCCGCGGGCGAACGCCGCCGAAATCGCACTGGTGCCGCCCACGCCGCCGAAGGCGACCGAGCCGTTCCCGCTCGTGCCCATCCTGACCAGCCGCAACCTGTGGCTGAGCAGCCTGACGCAGTGCTGCATCAACATCGGGTGGGCGTTCGTCATTACCAAACTCGGCGACTACCTGGAGAAAGGGCACCGGCTGACGGGCGGGGAGAAGGGGTTCTGGACGTCTCTGCCGATGTTCGTGGGGCTGGTCGGCATGATCGCCGGCGGGTTCCTCACCGACGCGCTGACCAAGCGGATGGGCCTGCGGTGGGGGCGGGCGCTGCCCATCGGGGCGAGCCTGTTCGTCTGCTCGCTGGCGTGCGCGGTGGCGGCGACGACGACCGACTACAAGTTGGTGGTGGCGATGCTGTGCGTGATGGCGGTGTTCGTCGATCTGGGCATCCCGGCGGTGTGGGCGTTCGCCCAAGACATCGGCGGGCGGCACACCGGGGCGGCGCTCGGGTGGGCGAACATGTGGGGCAACCTGGGCGCCGCCGCCAGCCCGGTGCTGCTCGGCTGGGTGCAACGCAGCTTCGCCGTACCGGGCGTGAGCACGTCCGGCTGGCCGGCCGCGTTCGCCGTGTGCGCCTGCACGTTCTCGCTCGCGGCAGTGGCCGCACTGTTTCTGAACGCGAGCAAGCCGCTGGTGCCGAAGTAGTGCCGGGCACAACGGGTGATGTGAACTGCCGCATCTGGGCCGAGGACTTGTTCCTTCCCGGTCGGACGTACATTGAGACGCTGGAGAAGATCCTCGACGAGATGGATTACGCGATCCTGGTGGCCACGCCGGACGACCAACTGGTCAAGCGCGACGTAAGCGGCTTGACCATGCGGGACAACGTGCTGTTGGAACTCGGCCTGTTCATGGCGAAGCTCGGCCGGGCACGGACGTACCTCGTTTCGCCCAAAGACCAGCCGGTGCTCATCCCGTCCGATCTGCTCGGGATCAAGACGTTTTTGTACCGCACGCCGACCGACCCGTTGGGGTGGGCGGGTGCGCTGGCGGAGCCGTGCCGCCTCATCGCCCTGGCCATGAACGAGGCCCGATCCGAACTCCCGCGGGGCATGAAGCGGGTCGTCGTGAAACGCTGCTGAGCTGGACGACCAAACTACAGGGCCTGATCGTCGCCGCCCAAGCGGAGTCCTTCAAATCCGTCCTGGATCGGGCGCGAGTCGTCCGCATGTGGGGCGAGGTGGCGAAGAGGCTGGCCGACATGGTTCAGGAATACGAGCAGGACGCGACGAACATCGGCGTGACCGAGCAGTACGGGCGATTGGCCCAGGCGGTACTCGGGGCGGTGGACACCCTCCCGTTCCCGGAAGAGGCGCTGGTCTCGAAGGGCGATCTCGTCAGCGGGGCGCTGGGGCACCTGTTGGGCGGCAAGTCGATCGAGAAGCAGTTCGGCGATCGGGTGGACTCGCTCGCCCGCCGTTACGACACATGGTGGCAGGAGTACGGTCCGAAAGTGTCGCAGAGCCTCCTCGACCTTCAAACGGCGTTGGTCGTCACCCTTTGAAGCCGATGCGAGGCGACGCCATCCACATTACCCCACCGGCTTGAGCAGGCGGGTGGCGTACCGCCCGAGGCGGGCGATGAGCAGGCCGTTCAGCAGCCCGCTCGTCCCCTTCGCCCCCGCCTTCGACAGCACCGACGCGAGCGGGGCCACGAACGGCGACAGCCCGCCCAGTACCGCCGCCACCGGCGCCACCTGCCCGGCCGACGTGAGCAGCGTGTGCAACTGCTGTTCTGTCAGCTTCTCCCACTCGCTGATCTGCCCGGACAGGTACGAGTTGAAGAACACCCGCCCGAGCAGCACCGCCGTGCCCGTCTTGCCCGTCCGCAGGTGGTACACCTCGCACAGGTCGGTGAGCAGCGCGAACCCGAAGTAGAGCATGGCCGCGGAATCGACCAGCCCGTTCGGGGCGAGGGCCGTGGCCACCCCACTGCGGCGCGCCCAGTAGCCGATCCGCTCGTCGGCGGCGGAGTCGAGCACGCCCTGGAAGCCGGTGCGGAACCGCTCGAACCAGTCGGCGGTGCCGCTGAACCGCGCCGGGTCGAGCAGCTCGGCCCGCACCTTCTCGAGCAGCACGATGCGATCCGGCCCGACGCCGATGGCGGCCAGCCTCTTCGCCTGCCTGGGCGTGCCGACGGGGAACTCGCGGAGGTACGTCTCCAGCCGCGTGCGGGCGTCGGCGGCTTTGGCGTGGGCCAGCCACCGCAGGCGGGTCCGCTGGTTCAACTCCTCCAGCCCGGCCAGCCGCAGTTGGCGGTTCCGCCGCAGCTTCACGTACACCAGCACGAACCGCCCGGCCGCGAACAGTACCGCCCCGCCGCACACCGCCAGCGCCACATACCCCAGCCACTGCACCCACATCGGTTGTGTGGCCAGGTTGGCCAGGATCTGAATCGCCTGCGAGTACACGAACAGCCCGAGCGCGCCGGCCGCGCCGATCAGGAACGCCGCCGCCAGCGGGTGCGCGAACCAGCCGAACCAGCCGACCGCCGGGTCGGAGGCGGTCATCTCTTCCGCTTCGGCGAGGTCGCGCAGGGCTTGCGCCTCGTCCGCACTCCGCAGGCGTTCGCGGTCGGCGTCGGTGAGTGGGGAGACGTGGGCGGGCGACTGCACCGGCCGGCCGAGGTCGGTCTCGCCGGGGCGGAGGACGGGTTCGTCGGGTGCGGGTGGTGGAGGCGGGGCGACGGGCGGCGAAGACGGGCGGGGCGGGGCGGTGGGCAGGCCGATGCGGTCGTCGGCGAGGGTGTCGGGTGTCATGAGCGGGGTCCGGGACGGGGCCGGCGGGCTGACGGGTGGTTCGCCCGCCGCCCGTCGATATTGTACCCGGCCAGCGACTTCAATCCGACTACGGGTGTTCGGACGCCGTCTCGACGGTCGATCCGCCGTCGATGCCGGTCAGCAGGTGGCCGACGCGGGCGGTGTGGTAGTAGCCGAACGCGGTGCCGTAGCACGACTCGTTCGCGTCGTGCAGGTACACGCCCAGTCGCCCCCACTTACCTTCCACCAGTACGGTGCCGTCGGACAGCACGGCCCGCACGACGGAGGTGTGCGCCACTTCCCCGTCCGTGCCGCGGTACACGCACAGGTCGCCGGCCGCCGGGTCGGCCACGCCCGTGTACCCGTTGTCCGTCAGAATGGTGTCCACGAACCGCCCGCCCACGTTGTACCGCCCGCCGGTGAACACCCACCCGTGGCAGTTGCTCTCGTCGGTCGCCTTGCCGCGGCGGATGACGTGGCTGGCGTGCCGGGTCATCGGGTCGGACACCTCGATCGAGGCCAGTTCGCGGTCCGACAACGCGGCGACCGGCGCGTTCAGGTCCACGACGCCCCCGCGGTCGGTGGCGGCCGTCGCCACCGGCTTGGTCGTCGGCGAAGTCATCTGCGCCATCGAAAGCGTCTGGTCCGTCAAGCTCTCGGTGCCGGCGTCGAACCGCCACGCCTCGTACCCCCACACGCCGAACGCGGCGAGCAGGGCGGCCCCGCCGATCACCCGCGGGCGGGCGCACCGGCCGACCAACTGCCGCACGGCCGCGGTGCTGGCCAGCACGCACACCACCGCCATGACCGCACTGCCGCCGGCCACCCACCCGAGCACGTCGGCCGCCAACAGGGCCGTCAACCCGCTCGTTACCGCCACCGCCGCCGCCGCCGCCGCCGCCCGCCCCACCCACGACTTCGGGGCGAACAGCAGCAGCCCGAGGCCGGCCGTGACCGCACCGGAGGCGACGGACGAGACCAGTGCAAAGCGGTTGAACAGGTCGGCGTCGTTCACGGCAATCTCCTGCGAGCATCCCAGGCGGGGTTCATCTGTACGTCAGGTTTGTAACCCACAAGTCGTGAGTGCGGACTGAGGGAAGGGTGAGAAATGGCTCATCAGCGATGAGAACGTGGGGCTGAGATCTCAGGACTTTGCCGTGGTCCGACGTTCCGCGCCGGGGTGATAAGATGACCCCATGACGACACCCGCCGACCCCGCCCTCGGGGTGAAAATTCAACGCCTGCTGGACGTGTTCCGCGAGTTGCCCGGCGCCGCCGTCGCGCTCAGCGGTGGGGTCGATAGTGCCGTCGTGGCCAAAGCCGCGGCACTCGCACTCGGCGCGAACGCGGTGGCGGTGACGGCCGACTCGCCGAGCGTGCCGCGGGCCGAACTGGCGCAGGCGCGGCAACTGGCCGCCGCCATCGGCATCCGGCACGTGGTGGTGAACACGAACGAGTTCGACGACCCGAACTACCTCCGCAACGGCGGCGACCGCTGCTACTTCTGCAAGTCCGAACTGTACTCGCGGGTGGTGAAGCTGCTGCCCGAGTTGGGCGTCGGGGTGGTGTGCAGTGGGGCCAACCTGGACGACCTCGGCGACTACCGCCCCGGCCTCACCGCCGCCGCCGAGCAGGGCGTGCGTCACCCGTTGCAAGAGGCCGGGTTCACGAAGGCCGACGTGCGGGCGGCGGCGAAGCTGTGGGACTTGCCGGTGTGGGACAAGCCGGCGTCGCCGTGCCTGTCGTCGCGGCTGGCGCCGGGGCTGGCGGTCACGCCCGAGCGGACCGGACGGGTGGAGGCGGCGGAGGCGTATCTGAAGTCGCTCGGCGTGCGCGACTGCCGCGTGCGGTATCACGATGGCGACCTGGCCCGCGTGGAACTGCCGACGGACGAGATCGCACGGTTCCTGTCGGCCGATGTGCGTGGGCCGCTGACGGCGAAGTTGAAAGCACTCGGCTTCAAGTTCATCACCATCGACCTGGACGGCTTCCGCAGCGGCAGCCTGAACGAGCTGGTGTCGCTGGAGGTGCGGCGGAAGTACACGCCGTGACCCGGCCGAATGGTTTCCTTCCACCTCCCCCCACCCATTCGTGAAACCATTTCCCGAACGCGAAAGATCCCATACCGGCCAAGCACTTACGGCGAATGCGGCGATCGGCGGACGAACCGCGGAGGAACTCGCCGAGTGGCGACCGTCTACACAGTCGGGGATCGCCAAGCGACCGAAGCTATCCGACAGCAGGCCGGGCGATAGAAAAATTGCTCACCCGCCGTCGGTCGCCCATGGCCAAAATCACCCGCGCCGACAAAGTGCGATCTCGAGACCCCGACGACGCCCCGCCGCCCCCGGCGTGGGCGAGCCGCGAACCGTACCTCACCCTGTGGCACGGCACAACTGCCGACAGCGTGGCCAACATCCTGTCCGATGTGCAGTTGCGGTACGGCCAACGGCAGACCGACTTCGGCCGCGGGTTCTACACCACCACGTTCCGGGCACAGGCGGTCGATTGGGCGTGCCACATCACCAACGACCGACGGTACCGAACCGCGAATTCCTCCCTTCAAGCGGCCCTCGTCTGGTTCCGGGTGCCGTTGGCAGAATTGGCACGACTGGTTACGCTCCCATTCGTGCGGCCGGAGCCGGACAGCGAGGCGTTCTGGAGTTTCGTCCGGCACTGCCGATCATTCCCGGAATCCGTGCCCACAGACCCGTTCCCGGAGGCGGCGTACACCCACAATTGCCCGGCGCCACTCACCAGCGGCTGCTACGATATGGTGTGTGGGCCGGTGGCCGCGACCTGGAAGCGCCTGCGGCCAGTTTACGAAGGGTACGACCAGTACAGCTTCCACACGGCGGCGGGTGCATCTGTCCTCAACAGTGTCTTGAAGCACGGGGCGTTCGGCACCAACTACGGCCGGATCGAGTTCAACCCGCGATCCCTGACAGTGGTTTCACCCGAGGACGAATGAAACGGCGACCCGAGCTCCCGGCGGATTTCGTTCGCGGCTACTGGGGGGCCGTGCGGGGTGAACTCGTGTCCAAAGGACTGACGGGGGCGGAGGCGGGCCAGTTGATCGTCGCTTACCGCAAAGACATGAAGAACGCCCCTTGGGCGGTCTACAACACCACCCCCGAAGACACCGCCGCCAACGCCCTGTTTCTGAAACAAATCCTCGACGACAAAAAGGCCGGGCGGTGGAAGCCGTCCCCGCCGACGCCGGTGCCACCGCTTCCGGAACGGGCGGTGAACAGCTACTGGACGACGGTGCGGACGGAGTTGGTGAAGAGCGGGCTGAGCGAGCCGGACGCGGACGCGGCGATCCAGGCGTACCGCACCCTCCGTCAGGGGGCCGGCATGGGGCTGTACAACGACAACATCGCCGAAGCCACGAAGTATGTGTTGGAGTACCGGCAGAACGGCCGGGTGGTGCGGGCCGTGAAGACGGTGTTCGGCGAAGTGGTCGGTCACAAGGTGTACCCGCCGGACGCAGCGCTGATCGGCGTACGGGGTCCGAAAGTCAATAACCGAAGGCCACATGGAGTGGTGTCTGCTGGGAAGCCATCAACGTTGCCGACGAAGAAGGAGATCGCACGGCTGCCTCATTGGGCACGGGTGGCATTCGCGGCGCGATGTGCCCGGCGAGTGTTGCCATTGTTTGAGAAGTACAGAGCGACAACACCGGCAACCGACCGTGTTGTAGTGAGTCGTGCGGTGGAAGCTGCTGAGCTCTCGTCTACCTTCGCCTTTGGTGGTCCGGATAGAGCTGATGCGGCCCGCGACGCAGCCTCAAAATACACCAAAGCTTCCGACTCCGCTGATGCAGTATTTGTCTCAGCCATTTACGCCGCTGACGCCGCCGTCACTTATTCCGAAACCATCGCCTCTACCTTTACCGCTGCCACCTCTTCGGCCCGATCCACCGATGGGTGGATCCTCCCTCTTATCCGCCAGGATTTCGAACTGGTGAGCGAACTCAGTCAAGTGAATAAGTGGACGGACGCAACACCCGTGCCGCCTGCGGTGTTCGGTCCGCTGTGGCCGGAGGGTCCGCCGGCGGATTGGCCCGTGTTACCGAAGCCGACCAAGTTGAAGCTGAGCGTTCAGGTGCCGGACGGGTTGGACGATACCATCGTGCGCGAGAAACTTCAGACGCTGACGGCGGCACTCGCTCGGCTCAACGTCGTTGGCGGCGGGCACGGGCTTGAACTGGTTCGACCCATCGACTTCACTCAAGAGCAGGAACGGGGGCGGGCCGATGTCGTCGAGCAAGAAACCAAAGCAACGAAAGGCGGTGGCAACGCTCGGCGTGGTCACTAGCGCCGACGACCCGTCCATCCTGCGGGCGTGCGTGTCGGCGCTGAAAGGCGGCCCGGTCGATGCGTTGCCGCCCCCACCAGCGCCGGTCGCCCCGCCGTCGCCGGTGTCCGCGAAGCGAACCGTCGTGTCGCCCGACGTTCAGCAACTCGCCGAAGACGCCATCGACGCTTCGCTCAAGCAGGTCGTGAACGAGCTACGCAAGTCCGGGGTCGAACCCAAATTCGATGGCACCGAGTGGGGCGAGCGGCTGGTGGAACTGTGGCGGGTGTTGAAACAACTCGAAGCCGAAGGCTTCCACATCGAAGCCGAGGAGATCGACGCCGGTGAACCGGCGGCGTGAGCCGCCTTTCGGCGTCGGGCACGGCGGGCGGCGGCAGGGTTCGCGGCATCATCGCCAAGATAGTGCTGTCGGCGGGGCGAAGAAATGCGCCACTTCGGGCGAATCCGGCACTCGTCTTGTGAATCGGAGCACCGACCCGCCCCCGACTCCCGCCCGCTCACTCCCAGTAGTCTTCCCACTGCTCGCCGAACGCCTGCCGGAGGCGCGCCAGGTAGGCGCTCGTTTTCACCTTCGCCATCCACACGTCCGCCCCGCCGCTGCCGCCCTTGATGACCACCCCTTCCGCCACCGCGTACTTCCCCGCCCGCACGTCTTCGGTCAGCTTGCCGCTGAACTTGCCCTGATACACGACGTTCGGGATGGGCAGCACGGCGAACAGTTCGAGGAACCGCCACGGGCCGAGGAAGCCATCCCCGTGAATGAACACGTCGAACAGCACCAGCCGCTTGGGGTCGTCGGGCTTGTGCATTCCGGCGAACGAGTGCGGGCCGACGAACTCGGTGAACGCGACGGCGTGTTCGACACCCGGCTGAGCAGTCAGGATGGGGTGAAGGTGTTCGCCGAGCGTGGCGAACAGGTCCGGGGCGACTTCCAGGCCGGGGTGGTTGGCGCGGAACGCGGACACGCCGGCGGGCGCGTGTTGGTAGCCGGCGCTGCGGGTGCCGAAGTCGGTGAAGCCGAACTCGCGGTGCCACTCCCAGAACAGGTTGGTGCCGTCGAGTTTCTCGAACGCCACGCACTTGTCGAGCTGCGCCCCGCTCGGTCCTGGCATCTTCGGGTAACGGAACACGACGAACCCCGGTGATACCATGTTGCAGTGATCTGTGACTGTAGCCGGGGTCTGTGACCCCGGTCCGACCGGCCTCACAGAGGCCGGCTACAGTCACAGATCACTGCAACCTGGAATGAGTCCGGACGGACGCGGTCGGTGTGCGGCGGGTTCACGCTACGGCGGGTCGTAGGTCGCGGTCGAACAGTCCCCACAGGGGAGGTGAGGCCCGACGTGGAACCGGGAACGGAGTGACCGGGTGAGTGGTTGCACACCCGGTCA
>JANNVG010001097.1:0-14728 GCA_031414395.1 Fimbriiglobus sp. | reverse complement strand
TCCCGTGACGCCTACCCACGCACTCCTACTCCAGTCCCGTGACGCCTACCCACGCACTGAGACCGGCCGGCGTTCCGCTCGCGGTGTCACACCACTTCTGGTACGCTAACCGTCCTGCCTTCTCACCTGCTCCGGTGTCTTTATGCGCCGCCTGTTGCTCCTGCTGCCCCTCCTCGCGCTGCCCGTCGCCCTCATCGCCGCCGACCCGGTGAAGGAACCCGACCTGCCCGACGGCACAGACAAGGCGACCAAGCAGATGGCCGCCCTCAAGGCGCCGAAGGGCATGACGGTGGAGCTGTTCGCCGCCGAGCCGATGACCGCCTCGCCGGTCGCGCTCACCGTGGACGACAAGGGCCGCGTGTTCCTCGCCGAAGTGCATCGCCTCGGCCGCGGGGTGGTCGAGAACCGCGACAACCCGGCCACGCCGTTCAGCTTCTTCCTCGACGACGACCTGCAAATCCAGACCCCCGCCGACCGCCTGAAGGCCTACGAGAAGCACAAGGCCCGCGTGCCCGGCGGAATGGACTGGTACACGAAATACTCCGACCAGGTGCGGCGGCTGGAAGACACGAAGGGCACCGGCAAGGCGGACAAGAGCACCGTGTTCGCCGGCGGGTTCAACCGCCCGCTCGACGGCATCATGGCCGGCGTGCTGGCCCACAACGGCGACGTGTACGTCACCGACATCCCCAGCTTGTGGAAGCTCCGCGACACCGACGACGACGGCGTGGCCGACAAGCGGGACGAACTGCTCACCGGGTTCGGGCCGAACATCGCCTTCTTCGGGCACGACCTGCACGGGCTGATCGTCGGCCCGGACGGGCGGCTGTACTTCAGCGTCGGCGACCGCGGGTTCAACGTGACCAGCAAGGAGGGGAAAGCGTTCGTCGGCCCGCGCACCGGCGGGGTGTTCCGCTGCGACCTCGACGGCCGCAACTTCGAGGTGGTGCATCGCGGCCTTCGCAACCCGCAGGAGCTGGCCTTCGACCAGTTCGGCAACCTGTTCGCCGACGACAACAACTGCGACAAGGGCGACCACGCCCGGCTGGTGTACGTGTGCGACGGCGGCGACACCGGGTGGAACATGGCGTACCAGACCATCCTCGACCCGTACCTGACCGGCCCGTGGCACGCCGAGCGCCTGTGGCACCTGCCGCACGCCGGGCAGCCGGCGTGGATCGTGCCGTGCGTGGGCGGCATCGGCACCGGGCCGAGTGGCTTTCTGTTCACCAGCGGGAGCAGCCTGCCGGATCGGTACACGAACGCCTTCCTGATGGCCAACTACACCGGCAACGGCGGCCTGGAGGCGTGGAAGGTGAAGCCGCAAGGAGCGGGGTACGAGATCGTCGATTACCACGACTTCTTCAAGCCGCTGAAGGCGACCGACGTGGACCTGGGGCCGGACGGCAAGCTGTACGTGAGCGACTACGTCGATCTGAACTGGAGCGGGGCGAGCGCCGGCGGGCGGGTGTACACGGTGTTCGACCCGGTGAAATTGGAGACGACGCCGGTGAAGGAGATGAAGCAACTGTTCGCCGAGGGGTTCGCCAAGAAGACGGCCGACGAGCTGGTGAAGCTGCTCGAACACCCGGAACTGAAGGTGCGGCAGCGGGCACAGTTCGCCCTCGCCGACAAGCGGGCGGTCAAGGAGCTGACTACCGTGGCGAAGGACGGGAAGAACCAACTGGCCCGGCTGCACGGCATCTGGGGGCTGTGGCAGATCAGCCGGAAGGACACGAAGGTGCTGTCGCCCGTCGCCGAACTGCTGACCGACAAGGACGCCGAAGTGAAGGCGCAAGCGGCGAAGGTGGTCGGCGACCGCCGGCACGAGGCGAGCGCCGACAAGCTGCTGGAGTTGCTCAAGGACGACAGCCCGCGGGTGCAGTTCTTCGCCGCCCAAGCGCTCGGGCAGATCAAGCACAAGCCGGCGGTCGAACCGCTGTTCGCGGTGCTACAGGCGAACGGCGACGCCGACCCTTTCCTGCGACACGCCGCCGTCACCGCCATCGCCCGGATTGGCGACACCGACACCGTGGCGAAGAAGGAGAAGGATGCTTCCGCCGCCGTGCGGATGGGCGCGGTACTGGCCCTCCGCAAGCTCAGTGACAAGCGGGTGTCACTCTTCCTGAAGGACGCCGACGTGCTGGTGCGGAACGAAGCCGCGCGTGCGATCAACGACCTGCCCATCGAGAGCGAACAGCCGGCGTTGGCCTCCACGCTCGCCGACGCGCTCACGGCCACTTCCGACCCGCTCGCCCGCCGTGCCCTTCACGCCGCGTATCGGCTTGGTGGAGTGGACAACGCGAAGGCCGTGTTCGGCGTGCTGACCAACCCGGCGTACTCGTCGGCGGTGCGGGCCGAGGCGCTCATGTGCCTGAAACAGTGGGCCGAGCCGACGCCCCGCGATCGCGTCACCGGCTTCTGGCGTCCGCTGGTAAAGCGGGACGGCAAGGTGATCGCCGAGGTGGTGGAGAAGGGTTTGCCCGCGCTGCTGAGCAAGACGAGCGGCAAGCTGCAAGCCGACGCCATCGGGCTGGTGGCCGCGCTCGGCGTGAAGGCCGACGAGGCGCAGTTCGAGACGTGGGCGGCGGACACCAAGCAGGACGTGAACCTGCGGGCCGCGGCACTCCGCTTCCTGGCCACCCGCAAGGCGAAGGGGTTCGACGCCGCGTACACCGCCGCCATGAAGGACACTTCCCCCGCTTTGCGTGCCGACGCCCGTGACATGCTCGCCGAGACCAGCCCGGCCCTCGCCGTCGAACCGCTGGCGAAGGTGCTGAACGACGACGCGGCCCCGATGCTCGAACGCCAGCGGGCGATTGCCACCCTCGCCAAGTTGAAGGGCGACGCGGCGAAAGAGGTGGACACGTGGGCGGAGAAGCTGGCCGCCGGGACCGTGCCGGATGATCTGAAGGTGGACGTGTGGGACGTGCTGAAGGCGAACGCCACGGGCAAGCGGACCCCGCTCCGGCAGAAGTACGAGGCTACGCTGCCGCCTGATCCGGTCGGTCGGTTCGCCATCAGTCGCACCGGGGGCGACGCCGAGCGCGGCAAAGAAATCTTCTTCAACCACACGGCCGCGCAGTGCGTGCGGTGCCACAAGGCGGGCGAGAGCGGCGGCATCGCCGGGCCGGAGTTGAACGGCATCGTGAAGCGGAACCCGGACAAGACCCGCGACCACCTGCTCGAATCGCTGGTGCTGCCGAACGCCAAGATCGCGGCGGGGTACGCCAGCATCACCATCACCAAGCTCGACGGCAGTAGCGTCGCCGGCGTGCTGATGAAGGAGGAGAAGGGCGACTACGAGGTGAAGCTGGCGGACGGCAAACTGGTGACGGTGAAGGCCGGCGACATCGACACCAAGACGGCCCCGGTGAGCGCCATGCCGGCCGTGGACAAGGCCCTCACCCACCGCGAGATGCGCGACCTGATCGAGTACCTGATGACGCTGAAGTGATGTCTTGTAGGGTGGTGTCAAGGACCAACAGAGTGGGATGCGGATGACGCGGAGAAGTCAAGGATGAAGAGGATCAGACAGAAGAAATGAACTGTTCTGATCCGCGTCATCCCTGCCTTCTCCGCGTCATCCGCGTCCCTCCTGTTGGTCCCAATTTCGGCCGCCGGTGGTCACCGCCCGTACCACGCGATCAGCATGGCAATCTCCCCGCGGTCGGCCATCGTGCGGGTGCTCCACAGCGGTCGCCCGCCGGCCAGGAACTTGCTGTACCCGAAGTTCTCGTCCACCATCCGCACGCCTTTCGTGATCGCGTCCATGCGGTCCACCCCGCCGGCGGTCATCACCCGCGCCGCCCACAGCATCGTCGGGAACGTGAGCAACAGTGAATCCAACCCGTCCCAATAGCCCCGCCCGAAGTTGCTCGGCCCGTAGAACTGCCCGCTCTCCAGCTTCACCGTGAAGTACCGTGTGAACAGTTCGTTGGCCGCCTTCGGCAGCCCGCCCGTCGGTTGCTCCGCCGCGCGAAACGACACGCCCGTCGGCAGCCAGTCGTTCACCCGCGGCACACGACCGCCGCCCACGCCGAACCGCCACCCGGCCGCGAACCGCGCCCACGCGCTCCGCTTGCCCACCCCCGCGTGCGGGCCGGTGTCCGCCCGCAGGTACGCCCCCACCTGCTGACGGAACAGCGTGCGGCCGATCCACCCCGGCGGCGGCACGGCGAGCGCATCGTCCGGAGTCTCCTCGACGGCCACGACCGACAGCATCTCCAGCAGTTCGTCGAGCGTGCCGCCGGTCGCCTTGTCGTACCGCAGCGGGCGACACTCGGCGGCCAGCTTCGCCACCTGCCGCAGTCGCCGCTCGATGGGCACACTCGTGTCCGTCACCAACTTCAGGATCCACTTCGTGAACCTTGCCAAATCGTGCCACGGCACCGACTGCCCGGCTTGCAGTTCAATCGGCTCCAGGTTGACGGCCTTCGGGTTGTCGGCCTCAATCGGCCCGGCGAGCGCGGTCAGGTCCGATGCATGGGCCGCACAAGCGCGCCCCTTGTTGTCGGCCGCCGACGGGCAGGCGAACCGCAGCGACACCTTCCAATGATCGCCGCCCGGCACCAGCACGAACGGGTAGAGCCGACAGGCGAACGGCTTGGCGGCGGCCCCGAACTTGGCGTGAATGCGGCACAGGTTCTTCTCGCCGAGGAACACGCACGTGCCGTCGTCGGTCTGGTTCAAGCTCCACTCGCCGCTCGCCTTGTCGAACTTCAGCGGCTCTTTCCCTTTGAACTCCGGGTCGGACATCCAGCCCTGTTTCAGGATGCGGTCCTTCTCGTCGGCGGTCACGCGGACGACATACGTGCGGCAGCAGTCGCCGCACTGGTGGCAGTCCCAGTTTTGCACGGTCGGCAACGAGCGGACGGGCATCGGCATGGGGGAACTTCCTGGCGAACCGGCGGGAGCGTCTCACTGTAGCCGGGGTCTGTGACCCCGGTCGGACCAGCCTCACAGAGGCCGGCTTAAGCAGAAGCCACCGGGTGATCGTGTCGGCAGATGGTGAATGGTATACCCGCTTGGCGCGCAGGGCGTGGGCGCATCGGATGTGCAACTCACCCTCAGCCGGTGTTCGCGGAGAACAGAGTTGGTTTCACAGGGCGAATGAGTGGGACTTGCCCATCGCGGAGTTGTTTCACCACGCCGGTCAGGTGAGCGCCCTGCCGATCCGCCAGAAATCGAAACGCCGAACCGAGGACGTACTCGGCGTTCAAGTCGATGGTCAGCCACTGCCGGTCGTGACGTTCCGCCGCCTCCGCCGTGGCACCGGAACCGCCGAAGATGTCAACGACCAGATCGCCGGGATCCGTCAGAAAGCGAATGAAGAACTCCGGGAGGGCGACGGGGAAGCGTGCCGGGTGCGGGTCGGTGCCGGTTTCTCTGCACAGCCGCAGGTAGACGCCGTTGCTCTCCGTGTTCGGCAGTTGCAACAGGTTCGGCGGGATCGCACCGCCGTTATCCTTCCCGAACCCCTCGCCGACCGCGTGCCCGGAGGGGCGGTCTTTCGGCGTGTAGAACTTGGCCGGGTCGCGGAGGAGTGTCTTCATCCGCTCGGAGTACGGGGCGAGTACGTTGCTCACGTTCGCCTTCGGCCACTCCGTCTTGCTCAACCACCAGAGGGAGTTGACCGTGTCCTTGGCGCGAATCTTCCGCTTGTTCACCCACTCGATGGGCGACGGCAGCTTGCTCGGGTTGTGCCAGTAGAACTCTTCCGCCAGGTGGAAGCCGTGATCGTCCACGTGCCGCAGGAGGACGCGAAACGGGCACAACGACCGCACGGGTCGCCCGCGCTGGTACGACCCGCCGAGGTCGAGGACGTAGCTGCCGGTCGGCTTCAAGACGCGGTGAACGAGTGGGGCGAACTGGCACAACCAGTCGACGTACTCGGCTTGGTCGGCGTTGCCGTAACTCTTCTGCCGGAGCAGGGCGAATGGCGGACTCGTCACCACGAGATCGACCGACTCCGCCGGGAGTTGAGTCAACAACTGCAACGAGTCGCCGACCAGCGCCTGCCCGAGCGGGGTGCGAAAGAGGGCCGCTGGGTGGGGCTGAACCATCGAAAGACTGCTCACGAGTGTTGCGCATTGTCTGTGGTCGGACTCTACCGCGGGGCCGACAACGCCACAATATGAGTCTCGACCTCCCAGCGCAGTTCGCCGCCCGCATCCGGCAACTGCGTGCGGCTGCCGGACTCACCCAAGAAGCACTCGCCACCAGCGCGGGGTTACACCGCACGCACGTCAGCCTGATCGAACGCGGGCAGCGTTCGGTGCGGTTGGAAACGGTTCAACAACTCGCCACCGCCCTCGGTGTGACGCCGGCCGACTTGTTCGCGCCGCCATCGGTCGCCGACGACCGGGAAGAGTTGGAGCGGCTTTTCCCCTACCTGCGTGAGTTCCAGACGCTTGCCTCTCGACACAACATCAACGACGTGTTTCAAGACAATGGCGGCAAGCTGCTGCAAGCACTCATCGTTTTGGGGCTGCGAAACCTCCCAGGGCGAGAGGGCAATGATGCCACCGACGCACAGGGCCACGAGTACGAACTGAAAACTGTGAACGTGAAACTGACCAAGAGTTTCTCGACGCACCACCACCTCAACCCGACAATCCTGACCAAGTACCGGGCTGTGCGCGCGTGGTACTTCTCGGTCTACGAGCACATCGAACTCGTTCGCATCTACCGGCTCACCCCGGACCTACTGGAAGTGTACTTCGCCGACTGGGAAGCGAAATGGCGCACCAATCAGCGAGACATCAACAACCCGAAGATCCCCTTGGCATTTGTTGTGTCGAACGGCGAGTTGGTGTACCAACGTGCGGCGGGAACAGACACCATTTGACCAGTCTTGTGGGGTAGGGTGGCGATCGTCGGCTACCGGGACGGCACGACATTGATCTGGGACGTGTCGAAGTGACGGACGGCGGCGGTGGTTTTCGTCTCACCCGATCTGCCGACGATTCGCCGTAAGTCCTTGCCCGGCATGGGTAGTTCTGCGTTCGGGAAATGGTTCCACGGATGGGTGGGGAGGAGGTGGAAAGAACCATTCCGTCAGCCCTTCACCTTGAAGCGGAACCACTGCTCGGCGGCGGACGCGATGCCGCTCAGGAACCACAGGTTCACCCCGCCGCCGACCACCGCCCCCACCAGCGGGATGAACCCGGCCGCCGCCTTGCCGCCCAGCTTGCCGGCGAACCGCCCCGCCACCTTGCCCGCCAGCGGGCCGGTCAGCTTGCCGTCCGCCAGCAGCCCCGCCTTCTCGCACACCGTCTTCGCCAGGATGCGGTACACCGACTTGCCCAGCACCTTCCCGCCGGTCACGCTCGACGTGTCCGACGGCACCTTCCCGCCGATCAACTCGGAGATGCCCCCTTCGTTCGCCCACACGGCCAGCACCACGGCGAAGTCTTCGGGTTCCAGCACGTTGCCCAGGTTGGCCTCGTGCCCGAGGATGGCACCGATGCCGAAGCTGCACACCGACATGCGGTTCATCAGGAACATGACGTCCGCCGCGATGCCCACCAGGTGCAGCCCCGGCACGGCCGACGCGCCCGCCCCGCTCGCCGTCACGAACGCCTGCTGCATCCGCCGCCAGTCGGCCAGCGGCTTGGCGTGCGCGGACGTGTAGATGCCGTCCAGGTCCGGGCGGAGGGTCTCGAACGCCTTCAGCACGAAATCGGTCACGAGGGAGACTCCGCCGGTGCCGCTGTCGCCGGCCTCTGTGAGGCCGGTCGGGACCGGGGTCACAGACCCCGGCTACAGCAGCGGCGATTACCGCAACAGCTTTTCTACGGCTTCCAGTCCGTCTACTAGCCGCGGGCCGGGGCGGGTGATCAGGTCGGCGTCCACAGCGTACACCTTGCCGTTCTTCACCGCGTTCAGTTTGTCCCACCCCGGCCGCATTTTCAACCGACCGGGCACGATTGTGCCGTCCCCGCCGGTGTGTTCGACGCAGATGATGACGTCCGCCCCGCGGGCCAGCACCTGCTCGTCGCTCACCTTCGGCCACGGGGCAGTCACGTCGGCGAACACGTTCTGCCCGTTGGCCGCGGTGATGATCTCGTCGATGAACGTGCCACTCCCGCAAGTGATGAGCGGCTCATCGGCGAGGACGAAGAGCACGCGGGGCGGGTCCGGCGTGAACTTGTTGAAGTCCCTTTTCCGCCTCGTCTTCCAAGCCTCTCGCCCTTGCTCCGCGACTTCCTTCGCCTTCGCCTCGTGTCCGGTGACGCGGCCGAGCAGCTCGATGTTGTTCCACACATCATCCGTGCCCTTCGGGTCGAGGGCGACGACGGGGATGCCGAACTTCTCCAGCGCGGCGATCACGTCTTTCTGCGGGGCGGCGATCACCAGATCGGGCTTGTGGGCGAGGATGGCTTCGACGTTGATGCTCTGCGGGGTGAACCCGCCGATGCGGGGCAGCTTCTTCGCCTCTTCCGGGAAAGTGTCGTACTCGGTGCCGGCGACCACGTTCGGCCCGGCGCCGATGGCGAACAGGATTTCGGTGGCGGCCGGTGAAAGCGACACGATCCGCATGGGCGGCTTGGGGACGACGACCGAGCGGCCGAGGTCGTCGGTGAAGGCCGGGCCGGAGGGCGTCGGGGGGCGCGTGCAGCCCGACGGCTGACAGCCGAGTGTCAGCAGGAGGAGCAGCGGGAAAAGTCGTCGCACGGTGTAGCCCTCAGTTTGGACCCAACAATACGGACGCGGATGACGCGGAGAAGGCAGGGATGAAGAGGATCAGACAGAATGAGTTTTTCAGATCCTCCTCATCCCTGCCTTCATCCGCGTCATCCGCGTGCCGATCTGTCGGTCCTCTCTCCCCTCGCTATCACCACCGCCGGGGTGCCCGTGAGCGGGTGCGGGGCGACGGCGAACGTGGCGGAGTAAGCCTGACTCAGCTTGTCCGCCGTCAGCACCTCCGCCGGCGAGCCGTCGGCGATCACCCCGCCGTTGGCCAGCAGCAGCACGCGATCCGCCCACGGGCCAACCAGGTTCAGGTCGTGCAGCGTCACGGCCACACTCAGCCCGCGCTCGGCGATCAGTTCGCGCACCAGCGAGAGCAGGTCGAACTGATACCGCGGGTCGAGGTGGGCGGTCGGCTCGTCGAGCAGCAACACCTGCGGCTCCTGGGCGAGTGCCTTCGCCAGCCGCACCCGCTGCCACTCCCCACCGGACAGTTCCGTCACGCGAGTGTCGGCCAGTGTGGTCAAACCGAATCGCGTGATGCACTGGGCGATCACGGCTTGGTCGGCGGGTGTCAGCGGCCTCCACCAGCCGGCGTGCGGGATGCGGCCGAGGGCGACGTACTCGTTCACGGTGAACGGCCAGTCGGGGGCGAGCACCTGCGGGGCGAAGGCGACACGCTGGGCGATGGCCCGCCGGCCGAGTGCGGCGAGTGAGTGACAGTCGAGTGTCACCGCCCCGGCGAGCGGGGGGAGCAGCCGGGCGAGAGTCTTCAGCAGGGTAGTTTTGCCGCACCCGTTCGGGCCGAGGATGGCGGTCAGTTCACCGGGCTTCAGTGTGAACGACACGCCGTTCAACACCGCCCGCCGGCCGTACCCGCAACTCAACTGGTGGACCGCGAGGGTGGTCATGCCGTCACCCTCCGGCGGTTGGTGGTCTGCAAAATGAACAGGAACACCGGCCCGCCGGCGAGCGCGGTGATCGCGCCCAGCGGCAGCTCGTGCGGCGGGGCGACACTGCGGGCGAGCAGGTCGGCGGGCACCAGCAGCACCGCCCCGACGAGTGCGGCCGTGGGCACGAGCCGGGCATGGGCGGCGCCGGCCAGCGGGCGGGCCAAGTGCGGGGCGACCAGCCCGACGAACCCGATCACCCCGCCGGCGGCCACCGCCGCCGCCACCGCCACGCTCGCCGCCGTCAGCACCACCGGCACCAGCGCGCCGACGGGCAGGCCGAGCGCGCGGGCGGTGTCGTCGCCGCCGCGGAGCGCGTCGAGCGGGCGACCGAGCAGCGACAGCACCACCGTGCCGAGGAGCAGCAGTGGCCCGGCGACGGTCAGTGCCGCCCAGTGGTCCGGGTTCAGGTTCAGCCCGCCCGTCACCCACCCCATCAGCTTCGGCAGGCTGTCGTGGAAGAACGCGGACAGCAGCCAGACGCCGGCCGCACACAAGGCGCTCACCGTCGCCCCGGCGAGCAGCAGCGACTCGGCCGGCCCGCGCCCGGCGCCGGCGATCAGGTACACCAGGAAGACCGCCAGCACCGACCCGACGAACGCCCCGGTCGCGGTCGCCCCGATGGCGCCGCCCACCCCGGCCCACCCGGTGACGAGCACCACGACCGCGCCGAGCGACCCGCCGCTGGCCGAGCCGATGACGAACGGGTCGGCCAGCGGGTTGCGGAACACCGCCTGATACGCCGCGCCCGCCGCCCCCAGCCCGCCGCCGATGGCGACGGCCAGCAGCACCCGCGGCAGCCGCAGTCGGAGGAGGATGGTGCGGGCCGTGTCCGGGTCGTCCGGCAGGCTCACCGACCCGAACGCCACCCCCAGCCCGACCACGGCGACGAGGGCGACGACCAGCAGCACGACGACAATCGGAAAGCGGATGGGCGGACTCGCGGGAGGGGAAGCCGATATTATGCCGGTGTGCGAACCGCCGGGTAGGGCGAACCGTCTGTGACGAGCCGCGACCGCCAGGGATCGGCCTTTCATTCCCCGCGCCCTGGCGGTCGCGGCTCGTGATGAGGGCACGCAATGGACAAAGCGGAACTGCGGATCGTGGCCGGCAGCCTGCGGGGGCGGAAGGTGCAGGCCGTCATTCACCCCGGCCTGCGGCCGACCCCGCAACTGGTGCGGCAAGCCCTGTTCAGCATCCTCGGAGACGCCGTACCGGATCGGGTGTTCTTCGACCTGTTCGCCGGCACCGGCATCATCGGCCTGGAGGCGGTCAGCCGCGGGGCGAGCGGGGCACGGCTGATCGAGCGGGACGCCAAGCTGACGGCCGACATCCAGAAGGCCATCGACCAGTTCAAGGTGCGCGACAAAGCGCAGGTGCTGCGGGCCGACGTGTACCGCTGGGCCGAGCGGTGGGCGCCGCCCGACGAACCCGTCAACCTGTTCCTCAGCCCGCCGTTCCCCGACCTGAGCGGCACGAAGCTGGACGAGTTCGTCGAACTGGTGGACGCGCTGAACGCCAAGATGCCGCCCGGCAGCGTGCTCACCATCCAGGCCGAACTCGGCTTCCCCGTCGCCCGCCTGCCCGACGCGGCCGAATGGGACGTGCGGGAGTACAGCCGCAACCTGCTCATGTTCCGGGTGAAGGCGGTGGAGGGCGATCCGCGCGACGTGAGTCCGCCGGTTTCGGACGACACACCGGCGGGCTGACGCCCAAGGCCCTCAGTCGTGCGGGATCTGGAACCACTCCGACGACGACGCCTCGGCCTTGCTGTAGGTGTCGTCGGCGTCCACATCGGTGAACGCCATCCCCGTCGCCCGCAGTTCGGCCGTCACCGCCGGCATCGCCCCCACGTCCACCATGTACCGCCGGCACGTCCGCCCGCGCTCGGTGTCGAACGCCCTCGCCTCCGCGTACACGCCCTCGTAGTCGTCCGGCTTGGTGCGGAGCATGTGCGTCCAGAACTCGACCAGCCGCAGCTTGAACGCCGGTTCGGGTTCGCCGGGGTTCGCCAGCAGCGTCAGACACAAGTAGTCGTCCATTCCGACCATTGTAGCCGGGGTCTGTGACCCCGGATTCAGACCGGCCTCACAGAGGCCGGCTACAGTAGCCCACTTGAGTCTTCCGCCCGCCGCTGATACCTTCCTGTTATCCCGCCCTCCAGGACGCCGGCCGGTGGATCTCCGCGACGCCCTCTCGCAGATCGCCGACATTCGCGCCCGCGTGGCCGCGGCCGAACGCTTCCGCGGCTACCGGGCGGCGCCGGTGGCCGTCACCGGGCTGCTCGCGGTGGTGGCCGCGGCCGTGCAACCGCTGCTGGTGCCCACCCCGACTGAGAACGTGAGCGGGTACTTGTGGCTGTGGCTGACGACGGCGGTGGTGGCCGCGGCGGTGGCCGGGTCCGGCATCTGGCTGCGACACCGCCGCACCGCCGACCGACTGACGAAGGAACTCACCTGGCTGGCGGTCGGCCAGTTCGCCCCGTGTTTGTTCGCCGGGGCGATCACGACGGTGGTGCTGCTGCGGTTCGCCCCGCAGCACGCGGCCCTGCTGCCGGGGCTGTGGCAGGTGTTCTTCAGCCTGGGCGTGTTCGCCTCGTTCCGCCTGCTGCCGCGGGCGGTCGTGGTGGTGGGCGTGGTCTACCTGCTGGCCGGGGCGGTGAACCTGAGCCTGGCCGACGGGCCGCACGCCTTCGCCCCGCTGGGGATGGGTTTGCCGTTCGGCCTCGGCCAGTTGCTCACCGCCGCCGTGCTGTACCGGAATCTGGAGCGGCCCCGCCATGACCCCGCTTGACCCGCCGCCCGACACCGCCGCCCGCCCCGCCACCGACGGGCTGAACCCGCTCCTGCACGAGCCGAACCGCCTGGGCATCCTCACGTCGCTGCTGTCGCACCGCGACGGCCTGTCGTTCACCGAGCTGAAGGAGCTGCTGTCGCTCACCGACGGCAACCTGAGCCGGCACCTGAGCACGCTGCAAGAGAACGGGCTGGTGGACATCCGCAAGACGATGAACGGCCGCCGCCCGCTCACGACGGTGCGGCTCACCCCCGCCGGCCGCCGGCGCTTCCTGGACTATTTGGAGCTGCTCGAAGGGATCGTGGCCGGCGCCCTGGCGGTGGCCGAAGCGAGTCCCGGCATCGGCCTGAACCCGGCGTGATCGATCATCGCCCGATGTTCGGGCTGATCGGTTCGCCCGTGATCTTGTTGAGGGCGAGGTCGATACCGTTCCACATGTAGCCAGAATCAACATTGTCACGAAGAGACCGGAGGGTGGGGACGGCCCCCTTGCCGGCCGACCCCATGTTCCCCAACGTCCGCAGGCAGGTCGCATGGACAGCGAAGTGGGTGCGGTCTTTCAGGAGGCGACACACCTCGCCGACCGCCGACTCAGATCGCGGGCCGATGTCACCGAGGGCCTGAATGGCGAGTTCTAACCGAGCGCCCTTGCCCGGCGGGTCACGAAGGAATTGTGTGAGGACCGGAACGGCTTCGTGGGCGATGCCGCCGAACCGGCCAATCACACGAATCAGGCTCTGTTCGTAGAGCCTCCATTCCCCATCCCGTTCGGCCGCCCGTAGCCCGTTCACGAGATGGGGTATCGCGGCCTCGGCTTGGAGTTCACCCAAGCAGTCGATGGCACCCCCACGGGTCATGGCACGTCCGTCGGGGTCTGGGGCGGTATTCATCACGGCGATCAGTTCGGCAGCCGCTTTCCCGGCCTGCGGGCCGCCGATGCCGCGGAGGGCGGCGGCCGCGACGTTGTCCGGCTTCTTGGGGTTCGCCCACAGTTCGTCGCGCACCCGTGGGGCTGCGTCCGCGGCGGGCGGCCCGATCCGACCGAGGGCGACCAGCGCGTGTTGGCGGATCTGGTGGTCCCAAATTCCACCGGACAGCCGGAGTGCCTCGACGAGGGCGGGAACGGCCGTTTTGCCCTCCTCACCCAGGAGGCCCAGCGCTTCGGCCGCTCCTGGTGCCCCACCCGTCCGCCGCTTCAACAGGTCGACCAGTGGGGGGACAGCTTCGACACCGATCGCGGCCAACGTGGAGGCCAACGTACTTACGGCGATTCCGGACCCGTGCTCACGTGCCAGGATGTCCACCAGTTTGGGAAGGGCCGGTTTGGCTGCCGAACCGAACCTCTTCAGCCCGGCAATCGCCTCCCACTGGGTGAGGATGTCCGGGTCCCCGAGGGCGGTCGTCAGGGCCGGGACCGCAACTTCTTTCGGGGCGAGAAGCCCGAGCGCTCGCGCGGCCAACACTCGTACCGATGGCGGCATACCCGGCCTCCCCTTCACCAACTCCGCCAGCAGCGGGATCGCATCGACGGCCGTAGACGGGTCGGCGACAGTACTGAACGCTCGGAGTGCGTCTTCGACCCGAGTAGGGTCCGGCGACTTCAGTTCAGCGGTCAACTTGGGAACGGCGGCGCGAGCTGACGGGCCGGAGTAGTACAGCACGAGAGCGGCCCCACACCGCACGCCAGAGTCCGGGTCGTCCAACCCCGAGCAGAGAGCCAGCACGGCCGGCTTCCCGACCGACGAGGCCACCCGACCGATGGCATGCACCGCCGCCAGTCGGCAATCGGCCGACGGGTCTTTCAACTCGGCTTCGAGACGCGAGAACAGCTCCCTCACGCTCGGGTCGGCGACGGCCTCGAACGAGGCAGGGACCCCGGTTGTGCCCCCGGTGGGAGGAGAACACCCGTTTCGTATCAGCGGCAGCGCTGACAGCGCCAGCAGGCCGACGCCAACGACCCAGGCAACGCGCCGCCGACGGAACGCGATGACGACGCCCAGGCCGCATACCACCCCACCGGCCAAACAGCCCCATTCCATCGCAGGGCTATTGCAGAGTTCACACTGCGGTACTGTTGAGCAGGGCGAGGGCCTCCTGGGGGTGGATTTGCAACCGCTGCGTGGCCGCTCGCACACTCAGCGCGTCCACGCCCGCGAGCAGATGAATGGCCGCGTTCCGCAACCCCGCCAGCACCTGGGCCGAGGACCCCTTCCGCACCCGGCAGTGATCCTCGTCGAACGTCCCATCCCGCACGTGATGCAATTGGTTCTCGATCCGCCAGTGGGCCC
>JANNVG010001096.1:0-2803 GCA_031414395.1 Fimbriiglobus sp. | reverse complement strand
CAATCCGCCGGGCTTGTTACTGCCCGTCAGGCCGGCATTGCCAGGGGCTGTTACCCCGCCGCGCGCGCGCGGGCCCAGCCCCCGGCTCGAGAGGGCCACCGGCCCCTCGCTCCCGCGTCGGGCTAACAAGTCGTCGGACTGGCATTGCGTGCCTCAAGGTCAGTCGGCGGAAGCGCGAGCGAGGGGCGAGGGACCAGCCTCCTGCCGCCCTTCCATAAGGTTGTTCCGACCACGAGAATTCTTTCCGGAATGTGGTTGCTTTCTTGCGCACAGCCCGGATATCCTGACCGTGTTGGTATCACCCCCAACGGTCGGGTACACTTTCCACACGGCACGGATCACACCATGAGCCGGAACAATCGCCCCACAGTCAGACCTTCGGCCTGAGCCTGGAACCCCTGGAGGACCGGCTGACGCCGGTGGCGTTCAACGACTTCTACTGGGCACCGCCGGCCGGCAGCGACGGGCGGGCGTCCACCGCCAACAACTGGCTGAGGAACGACAGCCTGACCGCCGGCCGGCACACCCTCCCGCCGGGGCCGGGCAGCCGCACATTCTTCGACGGCGACCTGTCGAGCGCCGACTGCTGGTTCGACGCGCTTGCCGGCACCACCGGCGGCGGCCCGCCCCCGCCGGGCGGGTACCCGGACCCGGACTGGCTGGGCGGGCTGCTGGTGCGGGACGAGTACGCCGGGGTGGTGGACATGGACCTGAGCCTGCGGGTGGGCGAGGTGCTGATGGCCAGCGGGCCGGCGGCGATCATCCAGACGGACCCGTCGCACACGAGCGTCGTCACCGCCCCGCACGGCGGCACCCTGACCGTCACCGGCTCGCTCCTGTGGACGGGCGGGTCGCTCAACGCCGGCCCGTCCGCCACCCACGCGGCGTACATCAACCTGGCGCCAGGTGCCACGGGGGTGGCCGAGCCGTCGTTCACGATGCCGGGGGTCAACGGCACGGTGACTCTGGGTTCGGTGTTAACCCTGAAGGGGAACACCTCTGCCCTCGGCAGCACGCTGGACGTCTTGGAGGGGACTTTCAAGCTGCTGAACAACGACGCCTCCTTCGTGGTGGAGAACAACAGCACCATCTCGCTCAAAGCGCCGGTTCCCCAAACTCCCACGATTCCCGGCAAGATCGTGATCGACGGCGAAGCCAAAACCTCCCCGATCAAAGAGGCTCTCATCATCAAGGAAGGTGGGAAAGGGGTCATCAAGGCGAAACAGCGGCCCGCGAACAACGACGACTACGCCAAAGTCCTGTTCACGGGGGCCGGTTCCACCCTTAGGAACTCGGGCGAACTCATCATCCGGGACAGAAGCTGGTTGATTTTTGACGAGAGTGATGAGCAACGCCTGGGCGGGTTGATCCAGAATTCCGGCGACGCGCCTCTGGACCCCGACGGCCCGCCGCCGACCCAGAACCAGAAGACCGAGATCGAAGCCGGCTGCCGGATCACCTGCAGGGGCCTGTCGGCCGTCAGCATCATCACCGGCAGTCTGGTGATGACCGAGGTGTCGGGAGAGGCCGTGCAGCCGGACATCCGGATCCAAGGATCCCTCGCGGCGGGCGTGCCCTACGCCCTGCGGATTTACGGCGCGGCTAAAATCCAGGTGCCCGAAGAGCGGCGGAAGCCCATCACACTCCGGATCGACGGACTGCTGGACTGGGCGGGCGAGATCGAACTGTACGCCGACCACACCGCGTACAAGAATGACCAGGTGTTCGCGAGCGGCCGGATCGTCGTCGAGAAGGCTCCGCCACCTCCACTCATCCCCCCGGTGATCCCCGCCCTGGCGGTGGACGCCAAACTCACGGTCAAGTGGTTCGACGCCACGCAGGGCGAACCGGTCTCGACCGAAGGGGTGTGGACGCTGGTCCAAAGTACGTACTCGCCGCCCGAAGGTACTCAGGGGCCGCCGCAATTGCCCATCTCGGCGACACCGAAGTTCGTCCACCCGCCGGACGTGAACAGTTCCAGAGCGACCATTGGCATGACTCCTGATAGCGACAAGATCCAGATGAAGCTGGAACCGGCCGACTGAACTTAACACCCGTCGCCCCATTCGTGAGGGTTTCAACATGGGCGCCTCGCTGCCCATCCTGCTGGCGATCGGTCTTTCGCTCACCCCGCCCGCCGGTGCGCGCGGTGTGCCCGCGGAGAAACCGCCCTTGCGTGTCAAGACCATGACATCGGGCGTGAGCGGTTCGGAAGACATTAAGGGAGTGGTCGGGAGTATCGACGCCGACGGGTTGGTGCTGGTGGTGATGTCCGGGTCGCTGGAGGTGAAGGAACACACGTTCAAGCCCACCGACGTGCTGCGGAGGGGGGAGATGTTGGACAGTGTGTTCCCTCGGTTCGCGTACCGCTGGGAGCACGTGAAGGCGGGCGACACGGTCATCCTAATTGTGGCCGAGGACCACATCGATAAACAGAAGTACTGCATGGAAATCCAGATCGTCCGCCGGCCGAAGGGCCGGCTGCCGGCGAGTCAGTTGGAAGAAGAGGACACGGCCTTCCCGGCGCGGCGGATCGTCAACGACATCGACAACGGGGTGGACGTGAGCGACGAGGAGATCTTGAAAGTGTACCCGCCCAAGCCCGCACGGGTCGTCGATGGCCGCAAGTTGGCGGCAACTCCCGGTGGGCTGAACGAGGAGTGGCAGGCCAAGCTCGACGCCATACGGGCCAAGAAGAAGGACGACGTGAAAGCCCCACCTGCCGAGAAGAAGTAGCCGCACCACACGCCGGGCACCCAACGGGTACACGGTGGCGTTTCCGGGCAATAGCCGGCGAACGGCG
>JANNVG010001095.1:0-6295 GCA_031414395.1 Fimbriiglobus sp. | reverse complement strand
GAAGGGTGTTCCCTGCACGGCTCGCAGACAGTCGCCTTTCGCTCCACGAAAGTTCGGCCAGACTTTCGCAGAGCGAAAGGCGACTGTGGAGCCACACCACCTGTCCGCGAAGCCACTGGCCCCTCGCTCGCGCGTCGGGCTAACAAACCACCGATTGCGAACCGCTCACTCCGGGAACATCGCTGCCAGTGGCTTCAGGTTCGCGCCGGCGGTCGTCGTGTCGGCCGCTTCCAGGTCGGCGGGCCTCGCGGCGGCCTTGCTCGTCGGCGGCTTCTTCAACCCGACGGCCACGCCCTCCGCCTCGCCCGTCCACTTCCGCCACTCGGCCGCATCCCACCTCTTCGCCTGCGCCGTGTCGTCGGCCAGCAGCTCGGCGAACGCCGTCCACCCGTCGTACACGTTCGCGGCGGACGACGCCCACGCCAGCGGGCGGTCGGCGGCGGTCGGGTCCAGACCCGTTACGCGGACGAGCGGCTCGGCCGTCTTGTCTTGCGCGGCGAACAGGCAGTCGGACGCTTGCAGTTCGAGCTTCACCATCGGCTTGTCGTCGGCCCGGCGCCCGCCGCGGAGGTCGAGCAGCGGGCCGGCGAGCGCCGCGGTCACGTGCGACAGGTTGACGTTGACCGTCACCCCGCGGGCGGACGGGCCGAAGTCGAACGCCGGCGCGCCTTCGGTGATGACACCCACATTGGTCAGGTTGACGGTCGCACTCACGGTGGCATCGGCCCGCACCACCCGCCCGCGACCGCGGATCAGGCAGGTGTCGAGGGTGATCGCCGGCAGATCGGTGAACTCCTTCACCATCACCTTGCCCACGTCGGCCAGCGACACGACGGCCGTGTGGTCGCCACTCCCCTCGTCGAGCGTGACAACGCACCGCTTGAGTTCGCACCGCTTGCCGCCGCTCATCAACACCACCGACGCCGCGTCGGCCGACTTCCCCGGCTTGATGATGAAGTGCAGCCCTTCGAGTTTCAACTCGCCCGCCTCCAGGCGGAAGAGCGTCGTCTCGCGGCGGTCGCCACCTGGGGCAGGTGTCAGGATCGGCGCCGAGTCGTCGTCCGGCTTCACGGTGATCGACCTCGTGCCGGTGTCCAGCACCACCGACGGCACCGGCACGACGCCCCGCCCGCGGACGAGCAGTGTGCCCTTCCCGCGGAGGGCGTTCAGCGCGTCCCGCAGGTCGTCGTACACGTTCTTCGGCTGGTTCGCCTTCTCCTCCGCCGTCATCTTGGGGAACCAGACCACCTCATTCGCCCGCTCCAGTGGGGCCAACGCCTGCGGGGTGTAAATCGCCCGCCGGTCGTTCCACTGACGCACGCCGAGGATGTCAGTCTTCTTCTCGCCCACCCGCACCGGCGGCAGCTTGGCGTTCAGTTCCAGGACGGTGAAGGGGTTGTCGGCGTCGAACTTCGGGGCCGGCGCCCACGGTGAGACGGTGAGTCCCGCGGCGGTCGCCCCGCCGATGTGCGGCTCGACGCGATACACCGCCGAGGTGGTGTCATCGGGGATGCTGAAGGTGTTCGTGTCGGGCGTGTCGGTCGCGCGGAGGACCACCGCCTTGCGGTCGAGTTCGGTCATCATGCCCGGCTCGGTCGGCGTCGGGCCGCCGAACAGCGTGTGCCCCGCGGTCAGCTCACACTTCGCCCCTTTCAACACGTTGACCGCCGCCGCCGTGTTGTTCAACAGGAACGTGACGTGACTGGTGCCGACCGTCGCTGTCCCATCTCCGGCCGTCACTTCGATGGCGGCACGCCCGACGATGAACCCGCACTCGGTGAACTCGGCCTTCGCCCCGCCCGGCAGTTCCACCGCCGCCAGCCCTTTCGACTGGAAGAACCCGTGCCGAACGGTGATCGTGCCGGTGCGGGCGAAGGCGAGGACGGCGCCGTCGAGCGCGGACGACGACGGCACGACGAACCGGCAGTCGGCGATGTCCACCGCGGTCACGTCGTGGAACAGCAGGCCCACGCCCTTCGGCGTGTCGGTTTGGGTCACGTCGAACCGCACGCCCCTCAGTTTCACCGACTCGCACTTGTGGAAGGTGATGCTGCCGGGCCGCGGGTCGGTCGCTTTGTCCCCGCGTGCCGCCGCCGACACCTTGACCACGGCCCCGCCGTCGGGCGAGTCCAGTTCGACCGCCTTGCCGGTGAGTACCGCGCCCGGCTCGCCGGTCAGGTCGTACACCCCGCCGGCCAGCGTGATCTTCGGCACGTTGTCGCGGAGCGCCTTCACCAACTCCGCGGCGGTGGTCACGCTCACCTGCGTCGGCACCCGCACCGGGCCGGGATCGACGGTCAACGGTTCGGTCGGCGGGGTGGGGCGTGGCGGGGTGTCGTTCCACGGCGACGGGGGCAAGGTGGCCGACTGCGTGCCGCCGTTCGCCACCACCAGCACCAGCACCGCCACCGACAGGGCCAGCACCGCCACGGCGAGCGAGCCGAGCGCCACCCAGTTGCGATCCGGGCGGGCCGGCGGTGCGCTGACGGCGTGGGTAGCCGTCTCGCTCGGCACGTTCGACATGCCCATCGCCACGGCCGCGCGGTTCAGGTCGGCGATCAACTCCGCGGCCGTCTGCGGGCGGTGGGCGGGCAGCTTGGCCATCATGCGGTCGAGCACGAAGGCCAGTTCGTCCGGAATGGCCGAGTTGATGAGACGCGGGTCGGTGGGAGCTTCGGTCTGGTGGGCGGCCAGCTTGCGGGCGGCGTTGCCGTCGGGCACCGGGGTGCGGCCGGTGAGCGCGTGATAGAAAGTGCAGCCGAGGCTGTAGATGTCGGACCGCACGTCCGCCCGGCGGGGGTCGATGGCCTGCTCGGGCGAGATGTAGTCGAACGTGCCGAGCGTCATGCCCGATTGCGTCACCTGCCCGTTGATCGAGTGCGGGTCAACACTCCGCGCCAGGCCCATGTCGATCAGTTTCGCCCGCCCCGCCGGGGTGATGATGATGTTGCTCGGCTTCACGTCGCGGTGAACAACGCCCTTCTCGGCCGCGTGCTGAAGGCCGATGGCGGTGTCGAGCATGTACCGCACGGCGTCGGCTGGGTGGATCGGCCCGTGCAGGTCGATCAGTTCCCGCAGCGTTCGGCCGTCCACGAACTCGAAGGCAATGTAGTGCAACCCGCGGCTCTCGCCGAACGAGAACACGCGGGCCACGTGGTCGTGGTTCAGCTTGGCGGCGGCACGGGCTTCAAATTTGAACCGGGCGACGGCGTCCGGTTCGACGGCGAGCGCCGGCGGGAGGATCTTCAGCGCCACCTCGCGGCCGAGGCTCAGGTCTTTCGCCTTGAACACGGTGGCCATGCCGCCGGACCCGAGCGGGCCGACCACTTCAAACTGGTCGAGCGTGGCACCGACGGGCAAGTCGAACACGGCGGACGTGGGGCGGGCAAACGGGTTCTCGCCGAGGACGGTGGGCACGTGGTCGGTGGTGCCGGGCTTGGGGGCCGACGTGAACACCCCCGCCGACGCCAACGGCACCACCGACGACCGGCGGGCGGCCGGGTCGGACGGCGGGTTGGCGTTGGGGGTGTTGTGCATTCCGTTCCGCCGGGCGATGGTGCCCAAGTGTAGCACAGGCGTGCCGAGGGGGTCAATTCGGGCTCGCCAGTCACCCCGCGAACTTCTCCGGCAGCAGCAGTGTCGCCGGCTGCTTCAAGTGGCGGATGACGGCGTTGCCGAACGTCGCGCCGATGGCCCCGTCCAACACTCTGTGGTCGAAACTGAACGAGAAGTACACCATGTCGGCCGGCTTCACCGCCCCGGCGTCGTCGAACACCGGCCGCTTCACCACCTTGCCCACTCCCATGATTCCCACCTCCGGCGAGTTGATGATGGGCGTCGAGATCAGCCCGCCGATGTTGCCCACCGACGTGACCGTGAATGTGCCGCCCTTCAGGTCGTCGAGTTTACTCTTACCGATGCGGGCGTCGGCGCTCAGCCGCTCGATCTCGGTGGCGATGGCGGCCACGTCCTTCTTGTCGGCGTCTTTAATCACGGGCACGATCAGCCCGTTCGGGGCGGCGACGGCGATGCCGATGTGGTAGCGGTCGTGCAGGGTCAGTTCTTCGGACTGCTCGTCGAACGTGGCGTTCACGGCCGGCACTTCACGCAGCGCCCGCGCCACCGCCTTCACCACGAACGGCAGGAACGTCAACTTCACCCCACTGCGGGCGAACGTGTCCTTGAGTTGTGCCCGCATCCGCACCAGGTCGGTCAGGTCGCACTCGTCGATGTACGAGTAGTGCGGGATGGCCCGCTTGCTGGCCACCATGTGTTCGGCGATCTTCCGCCGCAGGCCGAGCAGCTTGGTGCGGGTGCCGGGGGTGCCCAGGTCGAGCTTCGGGCGGTCGTCGTCCTTCTTGGCCGTGTCGCCGGGTTTGCCCGCCGGGGCGATGAACTGGAGCAGGTCGTCGAGCACCACCCGCCCGCCGGGGCCGCTGGCGCGGACGCGGGCCAGATCGACGCCCAGCTTGCGGGCGAGCAGCCGCACCGACGGGGCCGCCGCGACCGTGTGTGCGACCGCCGGTTGCGCCGGGAGGACCACCGACCGGCCGTTGCTGCCGCCGCCCCCGCCGCTCGTCACCCCGGCCAGTTCGCCCCGCACCAGTGGCCCCTTCGCCGCCGGGCCGGGGGTCACTTCGAGAGGGGCATCGACGGCCGAGTACCGCATCACCAACTGGCCCACCTTCACCTTCGCCCCCGGCTCGGAGAGCGTCTCGCTGACGGTGCCCACGAACGGCGACGGCACCTCCATGGTGGCCTTGTCGGACATCACCTCCATGAGCGACTGGCCGCGCTTCACCTTGTCGCCGGCGGACACCATCCAGCGGATGAGTTCCACCTCGATCAGCCCTTCCCCGACCGGCGGCAGCGCGAAGTCCATGACCGAGCCTCGGAGCGGACGGCGGCAGGAGAGGCCGCGACACGGGGATTTTATCAGGAAGGACCAGGAAGATTCACCGCCGAGGGCACGAGAGGGCACGAGAGTGAGAAAGAGTCGTTCACGCAGAGCCGCAAAGACGCAGAGAAGACGGAAGGGTGTGTTGAAAGAACGGCAACATTCTCACTCCTGTTCTCTCTGCGTCTCTGCGGCTCTGCGTGAGGCGCTTTTGTCCACCGCACTCGGCAGTGAAATCCTCCGCCGCTCTGCGGCCACCCGCCCGGCCGCGGCTATATTAGCTCATTCGACCCTCACCGGAGTGACCCGCCGGATCGCCGGTGTTAATCATTCCTGGGTGATGCGGTCAGTGGACCGTCCACACCACCCCGCCGAGGGGCGCTGCGACGGGACGCACGGGCGTTCCTGCCAGGCTCGGGGGGGAGGCATTTTCAACCGCGCCCGTTCAACGTTGGGGAGACCTTGAACGTGACCGCTGTCGCCAAGATGCCCGCCACTTTCAGCGACTACCACGTCGCCGACCTCGCGCTCGCCCCCTTCGGCCGCCGAGAGATCGCCATCGCCGAGACGGAGATGCCCGGCCTCATGGCCATCCGCGAGGAGTACGCCGCCCGCCAGCCGCTGAAGGGCGCGCGGGTTACCGGCTCCTTGCACATGACCATCCAGACGGCCGTCCTGATCGAGACGCTGAAGGACCTCGGGGCCGAGGTCCGCTGGGCGTCGTGCAACATCTACAGCACCCAGGATCACGCCGCCGCCGCCATCGCCGCCGCCGGCATCCCCGTGTTCGCCTACAAGGGCGAGACCCTCGTCGAGTACTGGGAGTACACGCACCAGATCTTCGAGTGGGCCGACGGCGGGTTCACCAACATGATCCTGGACGACGGCGGGGACGCCACCCTGCTGCTCCACCTCGGCGCCCGTGCCGAGAAGGACATCCACGTCCTCGACAAGCCGGGCAGCGAGGAGGAGCGGGTGCTGTACGCCGCCATCAAGAAGCGGGTGGCGTCGCAACCGGGCTGGTACGCCGAGCGGCTGGCCGCCGTCAAGGGCGTGACCGAGGAGACCACCACCGGCGTCCACCGGCTGTACCAGATGCACAAGCGGGGCGAGCTGAAGTTCCCGGCCATCAACGTGAACGACAGCGTGACCAAGAGCAAGTTCGACAACCTGTACGGCTGCCGCGAGTCGCTGGTGGACGCCATCAAGCGGGCGACGGACGTGATGATCGCCGGCAAGGTGGCCGTGGTGGCCGGGTACGGGGACGTGGGCAAGGGGTCGTGCCAGGCGCTGCGGGCGCTGTCGGCGCAGGTGTGGGTGACGGAGATCGACCCCATCTGCGCGCTGCAAGCGGCGATGGAAGGCTACCGCGTGGTGACGATGGAGTACGCCGCGGAC
>JANNVG010001094.1:0-4113 GCA_031414395.1 Fimbriiglobus sp. | reverse complement strand
GTTGGCCGTCTCCCGCCGTGGGTCGGGCAGGTCGGCGAACACGGCGGTGATCGGCAGCGGCATCGGGCGGTCCTCGCGGGAACCCCTGTGATAGCCGCAAACCCCTACACCGTCAGCCGTTCATAGTGCGTAAGCCCTGCCGACATCCTGGTCATCGCCACCTGCGCGGTCATCAGTGGGTGTGACACGTGGGACGACATCGCCGAGTACGGGGACACCAAGGAGCAGTTCTTCCGCCGCTTCCTGCCGCTGACCAACGGCGTCCCCAGTGCCGACACGTTCGCCCGCGTGTTCGCCAAGCTCAACCCCACCCGCTTCGCCGAAGCGTTCGGCCGGTGGGTGGCCGCCGCGTGCCAGTCCCGCGGGTTGGTGCCCATCGCCATCGACGGCCAGGCGGCCCGCTCGTCCCCGCCGAACACCGCCGCCGGATGCCTGACGGGGGTGAGCGCGTGGGCCACGGAGAGCCGCCTCACCCTCGGTCAGGTGGTGGTGCCGGACGGGTCGAATGAGATCGGTGTCATCCCCGAATTGCTCCGGGTGTTGGACCTGAAGAAGGCGATCGTGACGCTCGACGCGGCCGGTTGTCAGGTGGAGAACGCGACGCTCATCCGCGAGCAGAAGGGGCACTACCTGCTGGCGGTGAAGGGGAATCAGCCGACCCTCCAGGCGGCGGTGGAGGGGGCGTTCGAGCGGGCGTGTGACGCCGAGTTCGTGGGGGTGAAGCACGACACGCATGTGGAGGTCGAAGACGGTCATGGCCGGCATGAGGAGCGGTGCGTGACCGTCCTGTACCGCCCGGACGGATTGCCGGCGGAGTGGGTGGGGGCGAAGGCGGTGGTGCAGGTGTGCCGGGAGCGGGTGGTGAACGGGGTGCGGACGAGTACGACGCATTATCACCTGAGCCGCCACACGGGGAAGGCGGAGCAGTTGGCCGGGTTCATCCGCGGGCACTGGGGGATCGAGTCGATGCACTGGGTGTTGGACGTGGTGTTCGGGGAGGACGACAGCCGGGTACGGGAGCGACACGCGGGTGCCAACCTGGCGATGGTGCGACGGGTGGCGGTGTCGCTCCTCCGCCGGGCACCGGGACGGAAGAAGGGGGCGACCACCCCGACCAAGCGGAAGAGGGCCGGCTGGGATCACGAGTTCCTGTTGCAAGTGTTGCAAGGAATTACAGGCTGATGTAGTGCGGTGGCCCTGCCGCCGCCCCCGGATCCGACGATCGACCGCGTCAAAGTCGTCATCAAAACTGCCGACAACAACAAGGAGGTGAATGGACACGTCTTCTTCTACGTCCTGGGTACCGACGGAAAGACGACGCCACTCAGTACCGGATGGCACGGGGCCGAACAAGACTGGGTAACGGGGACGTCCGGTCGGTCGAGATGACTGCGCCGGCCGACTCGCGGATCGTCTCCAAGCCTGGGAATGCGTTCGTCGTGCGTATGGCGGTCAACAACTTCCGGGTGAACGGGTTCGTGCCGGATGCGGTCAAGTGGAACGTGGCTTGGGAAGTGGTCGTCTACCTCAGCAGCGGGAAGAGCCACACGTTTCAGCTCAAGCGGCACGACTTCGCGGTGGACCACAAATGCATGGAGAATAAAGATTACACGATCGTCATCCCCAAAGACTAGAGCATTTTCCGGAGGTTCGTTGCCTGTGGGGTCGGGGGCACGTGGAGAGGCTTGAGACTACTCTTCCCGAGCGGTTCGACGCCGCCCTGCGAGACGTTCACGACCTGGCCTCCGAGGACGGCACCCGCGCGCTCGTCGCCGAGGCCGACGCCCTCGGCCTGCCACTGCCGCCCGAGTTCCACGCCCTCCCCGGCCCGGCCGCCCGCGGCCTGTGGTTCTTCACCCGTTACCCAAAGGCGTTCGAGTGCGCCCGCCTAGTGTACGCCGCCGACCACCTGGCCGCCCGCTCCTGCACCGCCGTCACCGGCCTGCCGCCCGCCCTCCCGGCCCACAAGCCCGAGGCGCTCGCCCCGCTCCACCAGGCGCTGTGCGAGTACTACCGCCGGCAGGCCCGCAGCGGGCGGTGTCACATCGACGCCCTGGTCCGCGGGAACCGCCTGCTCCTGTTCGAATACCTGGACGACTACCCGGCCGTCCACGTCGGGTTCGACGAGCGGGACCAGTTCCGCCGCCGCCACCACCGCCCGGCGTTCGAGGTGGTCTTCCAGTTCACCCCGCCGACCGGCACCCTGGCCGTGTTCGCCAACGGCGGGCAGCGGGTGCGGGCCGACCTGCTCGACCTGTTCTGCCAGCACCTGCTCGGCGTGCCCGCCCCGGCCGAGGTACTCCGCCTGCCCGCGTTCCGCCTCGACCACCTGCTCCACCCGGACGCCACCGCCGCCGTCCCGGTGGCCGGCGGGGTGGTGGCCGACCTGCGGGTCCGCCGACTGCGGGTGTACCTGCCGGGCACGGGCGAGTCGGTCACGCTGGAGACGGCCCCGCACGCCGACCGGCTGGCCGTGTACCGCATGCTCGACCGCCACTTCCCGGCCGAGCACTTCCCCCGCGACCTGCTGCGGGTGTCGTGGGCGGCGGTGGCGGCGACGTTCACTGCCGATGACGGGGAGGAGAGGCCGCTCACCTTCGACCTGTCCAGCCGCGGCACCACCACTCTGACCGCCCGCCCGGATCGTCACCAGGAGGTCGGCGAGGCGGTCCTGCGGGCGTGGGGGGTGACGGGTGAGGAACCCCCTCCGCGAACTGCTCGCCCGGCTGGAGGTCGGGCCGGCGGTGGTGGGCGACGACGACCGCCGGCGGTTCCCGCCGGGCGGGTGGGAGGCACTCGGTGTTACGGATCGGCGGGCGGTGGCGGGTCCACTGCCCGCACTTCGGGGCGGTGGCCGTCGAGGACGCACGCCTCAGCCGGTGGGCGGTGGTGCCGGCGGTGAGCGGGCGGGCGGTCGCCGGACGGGTGCCGGCCGAGCGGTTGACCGGGCGGGTGTGGGAGTTGGGACTGGTGCGGGTGGCCGAGGCCGAGCGACCGGGCTGGCTGGTGGCCGGCTGGCGGGGGAAGGTGGGTCTGGCCGAACGGGTGCCGGAACTGGCCCACCCGACGGCGGTGGTGTTCGTGCCGGTCGCCACCCCACCGCAGGCCGTATGGGGAGACGTTCGCCCTCTGGTGGTGCCGCTGGCCGCCGTTCTGACTCTGTCGGCCGACGGGCTGACGCTGAACCCGACGGTCCTGGCCGCCCACCTGCCGGTGGACGTGCCGACCGCCCTCGGCGGTCCACCAGTGGGTGAACCGCTCACCACCTTCCTGTCGGCCGCCGAACTCGCCCGGCGGGTCGGCCGTCCACCGGCTGGGGTGGAATCGTTCCTCCGGCGCTTTCGGACGAAGCACCCGGACTGTGCGGTCGGGGTGGACGACCCGCGGAAGGGGGAGCCGCGGGCGCTGTACCGCACCGCCGACGTGTGGGGGCCGCTGACCGATTGGGTCGCCAAGCAACGCCGCAAGGGGTGACGGACGACTGACGGACGAGACACATTTCTCCACCACTTTTCCCCAGCATTTCAGGCGATTCCTTCCGCTCCTTTGACGGACGACTGACGGTTCACACCACCGCCGTCGCCGGCCGGTTACAAGTTCACCATGTCACCCGCGACACCCGCCTTCAGCCGACGCCGGTTCCGCCGCACCTGACATCATCCCCGGCAGGCGGGCGGATGACGGACACGCGGAGTTCGGAAAATCCGGCGACTCTGGTGACGGCCGGCGGGTGACGGTGACGGGCGAGTGAGAGCGGGTGCGGGCGGGTGGACCCGCCACACTCCGCACACACGGGGACACACATGGGCGGGTTCGGCAGCGGGCGGTGGGGGTGGCACCGCAAGAAGACGCGGGCGGACTCCTGCCGCACGTTCACCGTCGCCGAGTTGATCGGCGCTCACTCGCCGGCCGCCGGGCGGTCGGGCAAGCTGCTGTGGAAGGACGCGAGCGGCGGCGAGTCCGCTCTGGCGTTTGATCTTCCCCAAGGAAAGTGGACAGTGAGTTAGCGGTTATCCGGGTTCTTCGTCCGCTCGAACTCGTCTGGGGTCCTGTACTCCAGGGTCGAGTGCCGTCGGACGCGGTTGTGAAAGACCTCGATGTATTCGAAGATCG
>JANNVG010001093.1:0-2686 GCA_031414395.1 Fimbriiglobus sp. | reverse complement strand
CGCCGTTCGCCTTCCAACGTTTCCCGCCCCCGCGCGTTACCCTTGAACGACCCCCCGGAGCGAGGGCATGACTGACAGCCCGTTGTCACGGCGACAGTTCTTCGGCGCCACCGCGACGGTTGCCGCCGTCGCCGCGTTGCCCTCTTCCGCCGCGCCTGCCCGCACCTCGCCGCTCGCCCCGGAGCCGCCCCCGCCCGCCGGCGTGTGCCAGCGGCTCGGCTCCGCCCGCTTCCGCGAGTTATCCGGCGGCTACCAGTTCTCCCCCGATTCCAAATGGCTCGCACAGTTCGACGGCCGGAACTTCGTGGGATACGAGGTGGCCACCGGCCGGCGGGCGAAGTGGACGCTGCCGCACGACAACTTGACCCTCGACCAACTGCACTGGCAGATGACCACCGGCGGTGAGGTGCTGGCCGTTCAACTGCTCGGCCAGGAGCGGCCGATCTTCCACCTCGACTTGGCCACCGGCCGCGAGCGGAAGGGGAAGGTGGTGGCGTTCGCCCACGGGCAGACGTTCACGGCCGACGGCACCGGCCTGATCCAGTACGAGGACGCGGGCAAGCTGTACCGCCTCGACGTGCTCACCGGAAAAACCGTGTGGTCCCGGAAGTGGAAGTGCGACGCCTCGGCTCCGCCGGAGCCGGTGACGGTGTCTGCCGGCTGGCTGGTCGGCGTGGGCGTGAAGCGGCTGCACCTGTTCGACCCGCTCACCGGCAAGGACGGCCCGAAGTTGGAGGATGCGCTGCCGAAGGACGCCCCGCTCGACAAACACTTCACCCTGCTCGGCGTGTCAGCCGACGGCAAGCGGATCGCCGGGTATCACACGGCTGAGCCGCCCGAGTGGATCGTGGTTTGGGATCTGACGACCGGCAAAGTGGTCGGCCGGGTCACGCCGCCGGATGTGACCTTCGACTTCGCCCTGACCGCCGACGGCCAACACCTGCTCACCACCGACGCGACCGACCGGCTGGTCGGCGTGAGCGTCCGCACCGGACAAGTCACTCGCAAGCTGGCCGCCACGAACGTCGGTCGCTTGCTCCTGTCGCCCGACGGCAAGGTGCTGGCAGCCTTGCGGAACGACCCGCTGAATCCGAACGCGGACCCGGACCGCCCTCCGTCGTGGGGTGTCGTCCGCCTGTTGAACCCGGCCACCGGCGAGCCACTCCCGCAGTCGCCCGACCCGTCGTGTGAGTTGACGGCGGTGCGGTTCGCCGACTCACACACGGTCGCCGCCGAGTTGCCCGTCGATACGTTTCACACCGCGCACGTGGTCTGGGACACCCGAACCAACCGCGGGCGGGTGACGACGCCCCCGCCGACCGAAACCCAACTCGGCGGTCTGGGCGGTGGCGTCCCGTCGGCCTTCGGCGCGTTGTCGCCCGACGGCAACCGCTACGCGGTGGTGTCGGGTCGCCGCCTGCGGGTGACGGACGCCTTCACCCGTCGCCGCTTGCACGCCATCGACCTGCCGGGGGCGAACGTGGAGGAAGTCTGCTTCTGGGCCGGCCGCGGGGTGATCGCCGTCCCCGACGGCACCACCCTGCACCTGATCGACCTGGCCGCCCGCACCCGCCGCCAGTTGCCGCTTTCCGTCTACACCCTGGGGACTGGCTTCTTCGGAACGCGGGTCGACAACGGCTATTTCATGGCGACACCCGACGGCCGCACCCTGGCCCTACTCGGGGCCGACGCCGCCGCGCAGGTGCCGGACGGGGTGACGTGGGTGGACGTGAAGGCCGGCACGTTCACCACCACACGCGGCAGCGGTGGCGGCCGAGTGATCATCTCCGCCGACGGGCAGCGGGTGGCCGTCACCGACGTGCCGGAGACCGAATCCGGCCGCCGCGACGCCATCGTGGTGACGGTGATCGACCGCGGCGGCGGGCGGCGGCAGTTCGGCCAGCCGACGCAATCGGGCGTGCAGGGACACCGGACGCAACTCTCCCCGTGCGGGCGGACTGCGTTCCTCGCCCACGAGAAGCCGAGCGAGGTCGAAGACGCCGACCCGATCCCGGTCGTGCAGTTCTGGGAAGTGCTGAGCAGCGAACTGCGGGCCGAGTTCGTCACCCCGTTCGCGGCCGACGGGCTGGGAGTGTCGCCGTGCGGGCGGCGGGTGGCCACCACCCACTGCGACGCGCCGATCTACCTGTGGGACGTGTTCGGCGAGACGTCCGACCCGCAGGCGAAGCCGGACGCGACCACGTGGGCCGCGCTCGACGGCACCACCGACACGGCGTTCACCGCCCTCCGCCGGCTCGTGCAGCACCCCGCCGCCGCGGTGGAATTGTTGAGTGCGAAGCTTTCCCACGCCGAGCAGCCCAAAGCCGAGTGGGTGAAGGCCCGCATCGACAAACTCGGCAGCACCGACTTCCGCACCCGCCACACGGCCGACCTGGAACTGTCGGCCGTGGCGGATCGCATCGTCGAACCGTTGCGGAAGGCCATCGCGGCGGGGGCCGAGTCGCCCGAAGCGGACGAGCGGCTGACTGAGCTGCTGGCCAAAGCCGAGGGCATTCCGCGATCAACATGGCGGACGGTGCGGGCGGTGGAGGTGCTGGAGTATTGCGAGGGCAAGGCCGCGGTCGAGTTGCTGAAGAAGCTGGCCGGCGGGGTGGACACGGCCGTGCTGACGAAAGAAGCGAAAGCGGCGGTGCGGAGGAAGTAGGGTGGGTCCAGCGGGCGCTTC
>JANNVG010001092.1:0-5273 GCA_031414395.1 Fimbriiglobus sp. | reverse complement strand
ACTTGTCACGCTCCTCCTCGCGGCCCCCGCGTTCGCCCAACAACTGCCGCCGGGCAAGGACTGTTACTGCTGGCCGCCGGGCGCGAAAGCCGGACAGACCCTCGACGTGACGTTCGGCGGATCCGACTGGACGCCGGACGTGCAGTTCTTCGTGTCCGACTCGCGGGTGAAGTTCACGCCACTCGCACCGCCGGGAAGCGTGCTCGTCCCCGAAGCGCCGTTCTGGTTCGGCATCAAGAGCTTCGACAACGACCCGCGACTTCCGCGTGACGTGCCGGTGCGCCTCACTCTTCCGCCCGACCTGCCGCCCGGCCCGGTGCGGTGGAGCGTGGCGAACGCCAACGGGGTCGCCGCCGGCGGGGTGTTCGTCGTCGGTGTCGGCGACGAGGTGACGGAGGAGGAAGATCGCAAAGTACCACAGGTGCTCTCGTCGCTTCCCATCACGGTGAACGGCCGGCTGCGAAAGATCGAAGAGATCGACCGCTACCAGTTCACCGCGACCGCAACCGGACTGGTGACGGCCGAGCTGTTCGCCCGGCGGATCGGCAACGAGTTCAACGGCGTGCTGGAAATCAGCGAGAGCGGGAAGAAGTTGGCCGAGGTGGTGGACACGGAAGGCACCGACCCGACCGTCACGTTGACTGTCGAGAAGGGCAAGACGTACACGCTGAGCGTGCGAGACGTGGACCACCGCGGGTATCGCAACTTCACCTACCGGCTGGCACTCACCACCGGCCCGCGAGCCGTGGCGACCTTCCCACCGTGCGGGCGGGTGGGCGAGCGGCGGGAGGTCGAGTTTGTCGGCTACGGGCTGGCGACCGGAGCCGCGAAGTTGGAGCGTGTGTCCGCGGAGGTCGAGTTCCCCCGCTCGGCGAGCGGGTCGTTCGTGTACCGCTTGTCCACGACGTTCGGCACTGCGCCCTTCACCCTGTACGCGACCGACACCGCCGAGCGCACCGAAGCCGACGGGCTGAAGCTGCCGGGGCCGTGCGGGGTGAGCGGGCGGTTCGAGAAGCGAGGCGAGCGCGACGTGTACACGTTCACCGGCCGCAAGTTCGAGGCGTGGGACATCGGCGTTCACGCGAAGAGGTACGGCTCGCCCGTCGACGCCACGCTTGTCGTTTTCGGCCCCGACGGGAAGCAACTGGCGTCCGTCGACGACACCACTGGCACCGCCGACCCGCGAACGGCCGTCACGCTGCCCGCCGACGGCACTTACAGCGTGATCGTGTCCGACGTGTCCGGCAAAGTGCCGACGCCCGAGTTCGTTTACCGGCTTGACCTGCGCCGTCCGCCCGCCGGCTTCCGCCTGAAAACCGTTGCGTTCGCCAACGTGCCCATCGGCGGAAAAGGCACGCTCACCGTCGAAGCCGTGCGCGAAGGCGGGTTCAAAGGGCCGATCACGCTCACGCTCTCCGGCCTGCCCGACGGCGTGACGGTGGCGAAAGAGGTGGTCATCCCCGCCGGTGCGCCGTCGCTGGCGGTCCCGCTCGACTGTGCGAAGACCGCCGGCGTGTCCACCGCGTTCGTCACCGTCAGCGGCACGGCGAAGGTCGGTGACAGCCCGGTGTCAGTGACCGCGGACGAGCGGGTGCATGTGGCCGCCACGCTGAAGCCGCCATTCAAGGTGAAGTCGCCGGAGGCCGACGGCACCCGCAAGGTGTACCGCGGCTCCACGCACCTGGCCGACCTGGTCGTCGAACGCACCGACGGGTTCGCCGGCGAAATCCTGCTCGACATGGCGGGGGCGCAGCAGCGGCACCGCCAGGGCATCCGCGGGCCGGTATTCAAGGTGGCACCGGGCGTCGGCAGTGTTCTCTACCCGGTGACGCTGCCGGAACATTTGGAGTCCACCCGCACGTCGCGCATCGGGCTGGTGGCGATGGCGAAAATCCCCGACCCGAAGGGCAAGCCGGTGTGGGTGTTGGCCGCGATGGACGGGCAGGTGACGATGAGCGTGGAAGGGGCGTTGATGAAGTTGTCGCCCGGCCCGGAAGAGTTGACCACGACGTGCGGCGAACCCGTCGCGGTCACGCTCAAGCTGTTCCGCTCGCCAAAGCTAAGTGGCGCGGTGAAAGTCGAACTGCTCGTGCCGTTGGAACTCACCGGCCTCGTGTCGGCCGCCCCGCTCGACTGGCCGGCCGGCAAGCCGACCGCCACGCTCGTGCTGTCCAGCAAGGCCGACGCGAAGTTGGCCGGCGTCCGCACGCTGCTCGTGCGTGCCACCGCCACCCGCGACGGCTTCCCGGTCGTGTCCGAATGCGAGATCGAAGTCGAGTTCGTCCGTCCGGGCGACAAGTCCGCGAGCGGCGGCAAGTGACGCCGCTATTGGCGGCGGAGGTCGCGGACCACGTCGTGCACGAACCGCAGTTTCTCGGTCGCCGGCGCGCTCAGCACGAACGGGTAGCCGTCGGGCAGGCCAAGCCCGCGGTTCAGGTTGTTCAGCAGGTAGGTGAGCGGGTACCAGTCGGCCATCAAGTCGTCGAACGACACGTCCGCGGCCACGGGGTCGTCCACCCCCTTCACCGTCGGGTCGCCGCGGCGGGCGGGCCGCAGTTGCACGCCGCTGTCCGCCGCGGTCTCCAGCGTGTCGGTCATGTGCAGGTAGTGCGCCCACGTTTCGGCCCAGTCCTCCCACGGGTGGGCGGCGGCGTAGGCGGAGACGAACCGCTCCGGCCAGTCGGCGGGCGGGCCGCCGGCGTGGTGCGCCTTCAGCGCCTCGCCGTAGTCGGCCCGCTCGTCGCCGAACCGCTCGCGGAAGGCGTCGAGCCCCCGCGAGTCCCGGACCAGCACGTCCCAGTAGTAGTGGCCGCTCTCGTGCCGGAAGTGCCCCAACAGGGTGCGGTACGGCTCGCCGAACTGCACCCGCCGCCGCTCCCGCTCGGCGTCGTCGGCCTCGGCCACGTTCAGAGTGATGACCCCGCCGGCGTGGCCGGTGAGCACCTTGGGGGCGGTCCCGTCCGCCGGGTCGGCCTTGAACTCGAACGCCAGCCCGCCCGTCGGGTCGGTGGTGCGGTCGACCACCGGCAGGCCGAGCGCCAGGAGGGTGTACACTAGCCGCCGCTTGGCCACTTCCAGCTTGTACCACCGCGGGCGATTCCCCTCGACGGTCAGGTCGGGGATGACGGTCGTCAGCCGGCACGACGCGCAGAGCGGGTTCGGGTCGTCGGCCGACACCGCCCAGTTGCACACACTCTCGGCCGTGTAATTGCGGCACAGGCGGTACGCATTCCCCTTCGCCCGCGGCAGTGGCGACGCCCACCGCCCGCCGCCGGCCGGTTCGAGCGACCCGACCACGCCGAGGTCCGGCAGGTACGCGAGCGTGTGGTCGCACTTGACGCACCGCACATTCTCGAAGAACACCAGATGCCCGCAGTGGTCGCAGTGGGAGACCTTCATGGGTGTTCGGCAACTCCGGTGGGATGACTCCTCACTGCGGTAGCAAGACGCGCGCCGAGAGCCGCACAGCTCGACCGCCCCCGGCCACCCCGACAGGGGTGAGAAAATGACAAAGCCCCTGGTTACCCAGGGGCTTCGGCGGATGGGCGTTACTGGGCTTGAACCAGTGACCCCCACAATGTCAATGTGGTACTCTAGCCAACTGAGCTAAACGCCCGCACGCATAGTTTTAAGCGGCCGGCGGCGGCGGTCAAGGCGAATCGACCGCGAACCGCCCGCACACTTGCACACCCGCCCGCCGCACGTCATACTTGGGTTCTCCCGCCTGGCTCCCCTTTCCCGTTCGAGCCGCCGACATGCCGTCCCCGACACCCGGTTGTGCCGACTTCCGCGCCTCGCTCCGCTCGCCGTCCCGCCGCTCGTTCCTGCGAATCGGCGCGCTCGGAGCTGCCGGCCTCGCACTGCCGAACCTGCTGCGAGCGGACGAGAAGAAGGGCACGCCGGTGAAGTCGGTCATTCTTCTTTGGATGCGGGGCGGGCCGAGCCACATCGACATGTGGGATCCGAAGCCCGACGCCCCGGTCGAAATCCGCGGCGAGTTCGGCACCATGCCGACCAGCGTGACCGGCATCACCCTTTCGGACATGCTGCCGATGTCGGCGAAGCGGATGAACAAGTGGAGCATCGTCCGCAGCCTGCACCACGACGACGCCGGGCACAGCACGGGCGACCAGATCTGTTTCACCGGGTACGGCCCCGGCCCGGTGCCGGACGAGAACAGCCACCCCAGCCTCGGCTCGGTCGTGTCGAAGCAGCTCGGCCACTTGAGCACCGAACTGCCCAGCTATGTGATGATCCCCCGCGTGGTGCCCGGTGCCGGCAGCGCGTACCTCGGGCCGACGCACAAGCCGTTCGAGACGCAAGCCGACCCCGCGAACACCGGCCCGTTCAAGCTGCCGAACTTCGCCCCCGCCCAGGGCGTGACTGCCGAGAAGTTGACCGACCGTAAGGCGTTGCTCGCCGACTTCGACACCCTGCGGCGCGACATGGACGGGTCCGGGCAGATGCTCGCCGCCGACCGCCACCAGCAGAAGGCGTGGGACATCCTGACCAGCAACGCCGCCCGCGATGCGTTCGACCTGGACAAGGAGTCGCCGAAGGTGCGGGAGCGATACGGGTTTACCCCGGCGTTCGACCCGAAGGCGAGTAACCGCTGCGGGTGCCCGAACTGGGCGCAGCGGATGCTCCTCGCCCGCCGGCTGGTGGAAGCGGGCGTGCGGCTGGTCACTGTGGACTTGCGGTGGTGGGACACGCACGTGAAGGGCTTCGAGTCGCTCCGCGAAGGGTTCCTGCCGCGGTGGGACAAGGCGTACTCGGCGCTCCTCGACGACCTGGACGACCGCGGGCTGCTGGAGAGCACGCTGGTGCTGGCGTGGGGCGAGTTCGGCCGCACGCCGAAGGTGAACGCCGACGCCGGCCGCGACCACTACCCCGGCGTGTTCAGCGCGGCGGTGGCCGGCGGGAAGGTGAAGGGCGGCATCGTGGTGGGCGAATCGGACAGCAAGGGTGCATTCCCGAAGGCCAACCCGAAGACGCCGCAGGACGTGCTCGCGACGGTGTACCAGCACCTCGGCGTGGACACCGAAGCGCAATACCTGAACAACGGCCGGCCGGTCAGCGTGCTGCCGAGTGGCAAGCCCATCGAAGAGTTGTGGGGGTGATCCGGGAATTCAAGCGTCTCACGCAGAGTCGCAGAGTCGCAGAGAAAGAAGAGTGGAATGGAAGACGGTCTTTTGCCCCACCTCCCCGGGTGTCTATGCGTCTCTGCGCCACTGCGGGAGACGCGTTGATTTACAATGATGTGCCCACAGCGG
>JANNVG010001091.1:0-7506 GCA_031414395.1 Fimbriiglobus sp. | reverse complement strand
CCCGTGCGGGGGAGGTCGCCGGAGTTCACGCCGTGAACCCGGCGGGTGGGGGGAATGCCGACTTCCGGCGGTACACCCTCACCGATTCGCGCCAGCATTGAGTCTGTGATAGCGATCCGCCGGCGGGTCCGTCCACTCCTGTTTGGTGCCGTCCGGCCACACCACCGTCAGATTGTCCACCCGCCCGACCTCCCCCAGCCCGAACACCAGACGGCGGTCGCCGCTGGACGCATAGCTGCCGCCGCCGCGAGCGAACCGCACCTGTGTCCGCCCGCCGGCTTCGATCTGCACCCGTGCCCCGACCACGTCGGCGTGTCCCTTCCCGCGCAGCTCCACCCCCAGCCAGTGCGTGTCGGCCGCGGCGACGTTTCGCAGCACCGCGACCGGCTCGTTCACATGGCACGCCACCGCGTCGATTCGCCCGTCGTCGTCCAGGTCGGCGAGGATCAGCCCCCGCCCGGATCGCGGCTCGGCGAAGTACGCCCCGCCGCGGGCCGACTCGTCGGTGAACTTGCCCCCGGCGTTCAGCAGCAGCACCGGCCGCTGTCGCCGCGGCGCACCGACCGGCCGGCGGACGGCGTGCCCGTTGGACACGATCAGGTCTTCCCACCCGTTCCGGTCGAAGTCGGCGAACCCGGTCCCCCAGCCGACGTACTTCCGGCCGAGCGCCGTCACCCCGGTGCTGTCCGAGGCGAACGCGAACCGCAGTTCCCCCGGCCGCGACTGGTTGCGGTACACGGCGTGCGTCTCGTTCTCGAAGTTCGTCACCCACAGGGCGGGCTGGCCGGTCCCCTCGGGGTCGCCCACGTCCACCCCCATGCTGCCGGTCGGCCGCCCGCCGCCGTCCACCGCCACGCCCGCGATCATGCCCTGCTCGCGGAGGCGGATGGCCCCCGGCGTGGACTGGTTCAGGTACAGGAAGTTCGGGGCCGAGTCGTTCGCAGCGTACACCTCCGGCTTGCCGTCGCCGTCCAGGTCGGCGATCACCACGCCCAACCCGTAACTCGCCTTCGCCCCGCCGGGGTGCAGGCCGGCCGACGCACTCACGTCGTCGAACCGCGTCCCGCCGGCGTTGCGGTACAGCTTGTGCGGCAGCCCGCGGAACAGCGTCGGCGGACAGATGTCGGGCGTCTTGCCGTCGTAGCTGCACGTCGGGTGGTTGTCGAACGCCCAGTCGGTGTACTGGCACACGTACAAGTCGGGGAAGCCGTCGCCGTCCAGGTCGGCCCACGCCGCGCTCGTCGCCCAGGTGATGCCGGTGTTCAGCCCTGCGGCCGCGGTCACGTCGACGAACTTTCGCCCGCCGCCGCCGTCCGCCTCGTTGTGAAACAGCGCCACCCGCCGCCAGCCGCACACGAGTACGTCCGGCCAGCCGTCGCGGTCGTAATCCGCCGCCGCCGCCCCGTGCGAGTAGAACCACCCGCCGGCCGGTTCGGGCAACGCGACCGGCTCGAAGTGGAAGTCGCCGCGGTTGCGATACAGCCGGCACGGGTGGCCGAGGATGGTGTGCCCGTCGTTCCCCGCGAAGTGCCCGCCGCCCGTGAACAGCAGGTCGAGCCGGCCGTCGCCGTCGTAGTCGAGGGCCGCGCCGCCACCGCCGAGCGATTCGAGGAGGGTGAGCAGATGGGGTGTGAAGTCGTCGCCGTTGCGGTGGGTGAAGTCGATGCCCGACGCTCGCGTCACGTCGTCGAACAGCGGCGGGCCGGGGGGCGGGTCGGCGGGCGGCGCGGGCGGCGGTCGACAGCCGAACACGGCGACCGCGACCGTGACGGCCGTCACCAGCCCGATCACAGGAATGAGCACTCGTAGTCGCCGATGCCGCATCGCACCCTCGTGGTTATCTCCCCCCGGCGGCTCACGGCCGGATCGTCCGCCCCGGCGTGACGGTCTCCACCGCGGCGGCGCCTTCCTTCCCCTCTTCGATCAACACATGCCGGTCGGCGGTCAGGGCTGTCAGCACCTGCTCCGCGCCCGACGGCCAGCGGATGGTCAGCTTGTCGATGGTCGTGTCGTCGGCCAGTCCGAACAGCACCTGGGCCGGGGCTTGCGACATGTACGTGTTCGCCGGGTAGAGTTCCCGCACGATCTTCCGTCCGCCCACTTCGGTCGTCAGGCGCGCCCCGATGCCGCGGCGGTTGCTCGTCGTCCCGCGCAGGCTGACCGTCAGGTAGTGGCGTGCGGGCAGGCGGTTCTCGTACAGCGCCAGCGGCCCGCCGCCTACCTGTCGGACGATCAGGTCGGGTCGGCCGCAGTTGCGGAAGTCGGCGGCCACCGCCGACCGCCCGTCACCGTCCGAGTCCGCCCCGCTGATGCCACTCACCTCGACGAACTCCGTCCCGCCCGCGTTCAGGTACAGGCGGTTCCGCTCGAACGAACTCAGGTTGTGCTCGTTCCGCACGATGGCCCACGGGTTGCCCACCCAGAACTCGCCCAGCTTGCTGTCCAGTTGCCCCGGTTGCTTGACGGCGGCGGTGCGGTTGCCCGGCTGTGACACGACAGCCATCCAGATGCAGTTTCACCCGTCGGGTTTGCGGCGGTCGCGGCTCAGGTAGCCGGCGGTGGCGAAGATGTCCAGGAACCCGTCGCCGTCGAAGTCGGCCAACGCCGGACCGTACGCCCAGCCGACGGCGTTCATCTGCTTGTCCGCCGCCACCTGAGTAAACCGCCCGCCGCCGCCGTTCAGGTGCAGTTCGCTGCCGGCCACGAACCGCCGCAGCTTGGCCATCACGGCCGGCGGGTAGGCGTCCGCCTTCAGGTTGCCGACCACCCGCGTGCCGGCCTTCGAGTACATGTCAGCGCAGTAGATGTCGATCCGCCCGTCGTTGTTCAGGTCGCCGACGGCCAGCCCCATGGTGCCGAAGTCGGCCGGGAGGTCGGCCAGGCGGGTGGCCTTGAACGTGCCGTCCTTCTGGTTCAGGAACAGCTCGCCGTCGCCGAACTCGTTGGGCACGTGCAGGTCGGGCCAGCCGTCGTCGTCGGCGTCCAGCCAGGCGGCGGTGAACGTGGACTTGTACCCGCCGTGCGTGCCGGACTTCTTGGTCACGTCCTCGAACTGCCACCCGCCCGCGTTGCGGAGCAGGCGGTTGCCCTGCCCGCCGTTGCCCGTCCCTTCTAGCCACGACTGATTGCCGGGGGGGGAGGTGCGGGTGAGGTACAGGTCGAGCCGGCCGTCGCGGTCGAAGTCGGCCGGCAGGACGGCCGACAGGCCGAGCAGCGGGGGCAGCTTGCAGCGGGCGGTCACGTCTTCAAACGCCTTCCCGTCGGCGTTGCGAAACACCTGCCCGTCGAGGATCAGGTCGTCCCACCCGTCGCCGTCCAGGTCGGCCCAGCAAGCGGTGGCGGTGCTACCGAAGGCCGGCAACCCGACCGCCCGCGTCACGTCGTCGAATTTGCCGCTCGCCGTGCCGCGGTACAGGGCCACCGCTTTTACGTCGGTGATCAGCACGTCCAGAAATCCGTCGCGGTCGAAGTCGCACACCCACACCCCGCCGCTGGTGACGACCGGCGGCGGACCGTTCTCGACCGGGGGCGGTTCGGTCCAGTTGTCGTGCAGGTTCACGTTCAGCCCGCGGGCGGCGGCCACGTCCACGAACAGCGGCCCAGGCGAACGGGCCACCGCCACCCGCCGCACCTCGGCGACCCGCAGCCAGCCCGGTTCGCCCAGCCGCGCCTCCGTCACCCCGACCACTTCCACCCGCACGCTGGCCGTCACCTCGGCGACCCCGCCGCCGGCCGCTTGGCCCGCCAGCCGCACTTGTACCGTGCCTTGCCACACGCCCCCCGGCTTGGTCGGGTCTTTCGGGGTGAGCGTGGCGGTGGCGAGCGAAACGGTCGGGCCGTCGGCGAACAGCGTCCGCCAACCCAGCACGCGGGCGGCGAACTCCGCGCGGGTCAGTGACAACGGCTTGTCACCGGCGGTCCGGCGGTCCACGGCGGCGAACCCGGTCGTCTGCACTTTTCCGCTCTCACCCGGCTCCGACCCGACGAAGTCGGCGGCCAGCACCTGCGTCACCCCGTCCGCGTCGCCGGCCTTCAGTGCCGCCGCCAGCGGGGCCAGCCCGTACTTGTTCAGCACGTTCACGTGGTGCTCGATGTCCCACAGTCGCTCCCGCTCGGCCTCGGCCAACTCCAGGGCGTCGTACTCGCGGCGCTCCACCTCCCCGTCGCGGCTGACCCCCAGTCGGTCGAGGGCGTCGCCGGCGGCCAGCCGCACGTCCGGGTTGGGGTCGTCGAGCAGCCGCCGCAGCTTCGGAACGACGGGCCGGGCGTGTTCGCCGGCCAACCCGAGGCCGGTGGCGGCCGTCATGCGGAGGCCGTCGCCGGCCGGCCGGTCGAGGACGCCGGACAGGGTGGGCACGGCGTCCGGGGTGCCGGCCGCGGCCGACCCCAGGGCGGCCAACGCCGTCTGGCCAATGGTGTGGTGAAAGTGGTTCAGGTTGGTGTCGTTGTCCTGGTCGCCGACGGCGGCGATCAGCGCCGGCACCGCCGGGCGGGCCTTCTCCTTCAGCTGCATCAATGCGAGTGCGGCGTTCATCCGCACCCACGGGTTCGGGTCGGACAGGGCGGCGGCCAGTGCCCCCACCGCCCGCTCGCTCGCCGGGGCCATCTTGCCCATCGCCTCGGCCGCCGCACTCCGCACCGCGTCGTCGGGGTCGCCGGTCAACACCACTGCCAACTCCGGCAGCGCGTCGGCCCCACTGGTGTTTAGTCGGCCCAGGTCCATCGCCGCCCGGCACCGCACCTCCGGGTCCGCGGCCGACAACTCGCCGCGGAGTTGCCCGACGGTGCGGCCGTCCACCCGCAGTTGCAGGGTGTGCCAACTGAACCCGCCGAGGGCGGCGACCGCGACCGCCACGAGGACGCCAACCGCGGTCGGAAGCAGCCACCGTCGGCGGGTTCGTGGCGAGGTGGCCGGTGGAGTGGGCATGGTGTGCGAAAGCCGTGAGGGATTTCAACCGACAGAGCAGAGTGTACCGCAATCCGAGCGGTGGGGGCAAGGGACCGGCGAGTGCGGGGTGTCCTCGGGCTGAGCGTCACGGAAGGTGGTGGAAAATCTGGTGGCCGAAGAGCTGGACGAATTGTCGGCCGGCTACGGGCCGCGGTCGGGTCGAACGCCTTAACGTACGGCCCGCCACCTGGCCCGGCCCCGACCGTTGTCCGCAAGGCGTTCGAGGAACGCCTCGGCCTCGGGTTCCCGCAAGTGATCCGGGTGAACCCACCCCCCGGCCCGTCGGCAGTGGAAGTGAAGGTAATCGACGACCCAGGCCGTGTAGCACTCCACCGTCGCCTTCGCGTAGTTCATGGTGCGGCAGGCGGCGGCGAACTGGGCGAGCAGTTTCACGGACGAACTCCCAGATGGCATAAACCGGGCAGACCCGACGGCCCGACCCTGCCCACTCACCGTAACTCCTGTCGAGTACGCAAGAAAAAACTTGACAGCCATTTCCGGCGACCGGTATTCTCCCAATCCAGGTGGCGGTTTATCCCATCCACCGGGATTGGGATAAATATCTGTTCGGCGGCGGAGGAGACACCGATGGGCGAGACTGGAACCGAAGGCGAACGGCGCGCAGAACCGCAAAAGCCGACGAAGTTCGAGAAGGTCGAACACGCCTTTGCTGCCAGTACCTTCGTCGAACAGTTGCTCACGGCCGAACAGAACTGGATCACCAACCGCCTGTCATGGCTCTTCGTGTCCCAATCGTTCTGCATCACCGCGTTCGTGATTTTGATTACATCGGAAACAACCCGCTTTCGCGCCGAGAATCATACAGCCTACTGAGAGTCTTCATCCCGTCACTTGGGGTTATCTGCTGCGTGGTCGTCGGTTTGGCGGTTCGCGCGGCAGCTCGCGTCGGGACCACTCTCGCCGACGAACGAGCGAGGCTGACGAAGGTTATCAACGCCAACACGCCTGCAACCATTCCGCTCATCGGGATCGGGAAAGGGCTGCGAGACATCAGGTGGACCCGCTGGGCCGGAGCGCTTCCGCATTGGGTGTTGCCGTGGGTTTTGGCGGTATTCTGGCTCGCAATGCTGTTCCCGTTCCCACTCCCGCAGCTTTCCCCAGGCGGCCCGCCGTCTCAGCCTGGGCGGTTTCAGGTAGTCCACGCACCAGCGCAAGCAGGCAAGGTATGGCTCCTCGACACGACAACGGGTAAGCTTGTGCCAGAGGACAACCCTGATTTCGGCAAGTAGGTTGGAGAGGCAACATTTCGGCAAGTAGGTTGGAGAGGCAACAAGACGCCGTCCCAGGAACTTCCCCCGATGAGTGACGGCGGCTGACGCCTTCGGCCCCTGCGTTCGCAGGGGTTTTCGCCACTCCGGGCAGGCCGTCGGCCTCGTCGTGGAAGTCGTTCGCGACGGGTCGTGTGTCGGTGGGAGGGCCGCTCCCCGTGTGGTCGTTGTCCCCGACTCCCCGCCGTCACTCGCATCCGCCACCTACGCCCGCTTCGTCACCTCGAACCCCAGCTCCGTCGCCCGCGCGGGACGCGGTGTCGTCAGCCGGCTCCACAGTCGTCACGGGTCAGGTTTCGACGGCCCACCCGCCGGCCCCGGCGATGCGGTGGGTGCCCACCCGCAGCCGACCCGCCCACTCCGTCCACGGCAACAGCCACTCGGGGACTGGTCCGTATTCACCCCACCCGACCACGCCGGCCAGTTCGTACCGCTCCTTGCTCCGGTTCGACACCCGCCCCTGCCCGAATTCGGCGAACCCCAACCGCAGTGTGGGCACCGCCTCGGACGCCGCCTTCACCGTCTTGAACCACTCCTCTGGGAGCGGGTCGCCGTACAACCGGTGCAGCGCTCCGAGGGTCCGCAGCCCCGCCCGCATCAGTTGCCCGAGGGTCGGCTCGCGGACCACCCGCTTGCGGCGGTCGGCCCCGGTCTCGGCCAGGAACAGCGGGGCGGTGAGCGCCACCCGCACCCGCGGGATCACCCCGCCGCCGGCCGGCTCGGGCAGTGACAACGCGGTGTCAGTGGGCGGGCGGACTTGTGCCACGTCGAACGGGATGTGATCCCCGCCCAGCCCGAGGCCCAGGTCGGCCCCCGCCACCCGGAACGACTCCCACACGTCGTCCAGGTGGGCAATCGCCGTCTGGCCGACGGCGGTGATCTGCACGCCGAAGCGTTCGCCGGCCGTCGCCAGTTCCGGGGTGGGAAAGCTGACGCCGAAGGTGATCGGGCGGGCGGTGTTCTCCCAACCGGGAAGGAGTGTCACCCCGGCCGGCGGGTCGGGTTCGTAGGTCTCGCCGTACGCGCACTCGCTCATGGCCGGGCAGCCGGCGCACCGCTCCCACCGGGCGAGCACGTCGGCCACCGGCCACCGGCACACGTGCGCCCGCAGCCGCCCGCCGGTCAGCCCGCGGACGGCCGGCCCGAGCCACGGCAGCAGCCGACCCGGCCGGGCCAGCCGCACCTCGCCGAACGTCTCCCGCACCACAAGTGTCATTGGCCGCACTCCACGACGTACTCAGGATACGCCAATTCGGAAGGCGAACGGCG
>JANNVG010001090.1:0-10269 GCA_031414395.1 Fimbriiglobus sp. | reverse complement strand
GGCCACACTCGCCCACCTCGGCCCGCCGATCAGCGGCCCGGTCGCCACGTGGCCGGCCGGCCTGACGCGGTATCAGCCGCTGCACCTGCTGGGCGACGGCGGCATGGGCGAGGTGTACCTGGCGCACGACACCCAGCTTGATCGACAGATCGCCATCAAGTTCGCCCGCCGGGCCACCGCCGACACCGCCGCCCGCATCCTGTCCGAAGCCCGCGCCGCCGCCCGGGTGCACCACCCCGGCATCTGCCCGGTGTTCGATGCCGACGTGTGCGACGGGGTGCCATACCTGACGATGGCCTTCGTCCAGGGGCCGAACCTGGCGGCGGAGTTGAAGCGGCTCGGCCCGTGCCCGCCGGAGTACGCCGCCCGGCTGGTGCGCTCCGTCGCCGAGGCGATGCAGTACGCCCACGACAGCGGGGTGATTCACCGCGACCTGAAGCCGGCGAACATCCTGCTGACGGCCGACCACGCGCCGGTCGTGACGGACTTCGGGCTGGCCGTGCGGCTCGACCGCGAGGGGTTGGCCGAGGGCGTCATCAGCGGCACCCCGCACTACATGGCCCCGGAGCAGGCGGCCGGCGACGCGGCCAACATCGGCGAGCGGACGGACGTGTTCGCGCTGGGCGTCATCCTGTTCGAGATGCTGACCGGCCGCGTGCCGTTTGATGGCACCCCCCGCGCGGTGTTGGAGCAGGTGAAGACGAAGGCCGTGCCGCCGGTGCGGAAGGTGCGGCGGCAGGTGCCCGAGCGGTTGGCCCGCATCGTGGCGAAGGCGACCGCCAAAGCCCCGCGTGATCGCTTCGACGGCATGACCGCGTTCGCCGACGCGCTCGGCGACTACCTGCGGGCGGCACAAGCGCCGCCGAAGAAGTCGATGGCGTGGGTGTGGTGGCTGCTCGGGTCGGCGACCGCTGTACTCGCCATCCCACTGCTGTGCTGCGGGCTGGGCATCCTTCTGCCGGCCATTCAGAAGGTGCGGGAGGCGGCCAATCGCCAGAAGGCCACTCTCACCGCGGAGGAGCGGAAGCAGCGGGCGGGGGAGTTGGTGAAAGAGGGGGAGGACGAGGCCGAGCGTGGGATGCCCGAGAAGGCGCTGGCGAAGTACGCCGAGGCGGCGGAACTCGATCCAACAAACCCCGACCCGCGGCAGTTTCGGGCACGCCTCCTGGTGTACAAGCTGGGACGGAATGACGAGGCGGTCGCCGAGTGGGACGCGGCGATCCGGCTCGACGCGGACAACGGTTGGTATCGCTGGCACCGGGCGGAGTTGCTCGTCCGGTTGAAGCGGTTTGATGACGCGCTCGCCGACATCGAACACGTGCTGAAGGGGGACGAGCACGAGACCGGGTGTCTCACCCTCCGCGGTGAGATCCGCTACGAGCGGAAGGAGTATGCCGCGGCGCTCGCCGATCTCGACAAGGTGATCGAGTTGACCGACGGGCTGATTGTGCTCGAGCACGACGACATCTACGAGGAGAAGCCGGTCGCCCACTACCTGCGGGCACTCACACGAGCCGCGCTGGGCGACCGCAAGGGGGCGGTGGCGGACATGGCCGTGGCGAAGGAAAGTCAGGGGAAAATGCCCTCGCGGTTCCGAGACAAGGTGCGATGGGGTGACTTGGGCTTGCCCGACCCGCCGGCCCCGCCGCCCGCGCCGCGGAAATAGCCCGCCGCTATAATCTCCGCACCTCGTTCGTGTCCCGGCCCCACGCCAGCAGGCCCCTATGTCCGTTGACCTGCGTTCGCTCGGCATCCCCAACCCGAAAGCCGTCCACCACCAGCTCAGCCCGGCCGGGTTGGTGGAGCACGCCGTGCGGCGCGAGGAGGGCGTGCTCACCAGCCTGGGGGCGTTCGCCGCGTTCACCGGCGCTCGCACCGGCCGCAGCCCGAAGGACAAGTTCATCGTCCGCGAGCCGAGCGTCGAACCGCATGTGAACTGGGGCAGCGTGAACCTGCCGATGACGCCGGCCACGTTCGCCCGCCTGCGGGATCTGACCACGGCATACTTGCAAAACCGCGAGTTGTATGTGTTCGACGGGTTCGCCGCGGCCGACCCCGCCCACCGGGTGAGCCTGCGCGTGGTCAGCGAAAAGGCGTGGCACAGCCTGTTCGCCCGCTGCCTGTTCCGTCGCCCGACGCCCGGCGAACTCGAAGCGTTCACCCCCGAATGGACCGTCCTGCACGCCCCCGACTTCCACCCCGACCCTGCCCGCGACGACGTGCGGTCGGACGTGGCCGTGGCCATCAGCTTCGAGCACAAGTTGATCGTGGCGGCGGGGGCCAGCTACGCCGGCGAGATCAAGAAGAGCATCTTCACCATCCTGAACTACCTGCTGCCGCGGGCGGGCGTGCTGAGCATGCACTGCTCGGCGAACGTGGGCGCGGCCGGCGACGTGGCCCTCTTCTTCGGGCTGAGCGGCACCGGCAAGACCACCCTGAGCGCCGACCCGGAACGCCGGCTGATCGGCGACGACGAACACGGCTGGGGCGACGACGGCGTGTTCAACATCGAAGGCGGGTGTTACGCCAAGACGATCAAGCTGAGCCGCGAGAAGGAGCCGCAGATCTACGACGCCATCCGCTTCGGGTGCGTGCTGGAAAACGTGCCCATCGATCCCGTGTCGCGGGTGCCCGACTTCGACAGCAGCGCGTTCACCGAGAACACCCGTGCGGCGTACCCGGTGGACTTCATCGCCGGGCACGAGCCGAGCGGCAGGGGCGGACACCCGAAGACGATCTTCTTCCTCACGTGTGATGCGTTCGGCGTGCTGCCGCCCATCGCCCGACTGACGCCCGATCAGGCGATGCAGCAGTTCCTGTGCGGGTACACGGCGAAGCTGGCCGGCACCGAGACGGGCATCACCGAGCCGACGGCCACGTTCAGCACCTGCTTCGGCGCGCCGTTCATGCCGCTCCCGCCGAAGGTGTACGGGAACATGCTGAGGGAGCGGATGCAGCGGTTCGACGTGCCGGTGTACCTGGTGAACACCGGGTGGAGTGGCGGGGGCGGGGGGGGGGGGTCGCGGATGAAGCTGAGTTGGACGCGGGCGCTGCTGCGGGCGGCCATGACCGGCGGGTTCGCGGGCGTGCCGTTCTCGCCCGACCCGGTGTTCGGGCTGGGCGTGCCGACCGCGTGCCCCGACGTGCCGCCCGAGGTGCTGCACCCGCGGAACTCCTGGGCGGACTCCGGGGCCTACGACGCCGCCGCAATGAAACTGAAGGGCATGTTCGACGCCGAGGTGACGAAGTATGCGTAGGGCGAACGGCGCGACGTGAGTCCGCCGCCCGCGGAGTAGGGCGGACGAGCGGGCGTTTCGCCCGCGACCTCCGCCACGGGTGAGTTCGCGGCGGGGGTCGCCGGGCACCGCCCGTCTCGCCCGCCCTACAAGACATCGGTTCGCGGAGCCACGCCGTAAGCGGACAATTCGATGGGGGCCTGACACCTTTCTCACTTTCTCACTTTCCGGTTGCCCCCGCCCCGCGGGTCGGTTAGCGTTCTTGCATCTCCGGTCACGTCTGCGATTCGGCCGAGGTGAATCATGCGTCACGTCGTGTTGTGTGCGGTGGCGGTTTCCGCCCTCCTCCTGGTCGGCTGCACCCCACCGGACGGCCGCGTGGCCGTGCAGGGCACGGTGCAGTTCAACGGCAAGCCGCTCGACTCCGGCACCATCCAGTTCCACCCGCTCGACACGGCCGGCCCGTCGTCGTTCGCCGGCGGGGAGGTGACCGACGGCAAGTTCACGGTGCCCGCCGCCCAGGGGCTGTACCCCGGCAAGTACAAGGTGATGATCTCGTCGCCGGACGCGGTGATGAAGGACCCCGGCGTGCCCGGCGAGTCCGGCCCGCCGGCCAAAGACCGCATCCCGAAGAAGTACAACGCCGAGAGCAAAGAGGTCGTCGAGGTGAAGGCCACCGGCGACAACAGGTTCGAGTTCGACCTGAAGTAGGCGAAACGCCCGTCCGTCGTTCCCATCTTCCTTCCCCGTTCCGAGGGTCCGTCATGCTCCGCCGTCGTTCCGGATTCACGCTCATCGAGTTGCTGGTGGTGATCGCCATCATCGCCATCCTCATCGGCCTGCTGCTGCCCGCCGTCCAGAAGGTGCGGGAGGCCGCCGCGCGGATGCAGTGCAGCAACAACCTGAAGCAACTGGGCATCGCCGCGCACAGCTACCACGACGCGAACAACGCCATGCTGCCGGCCACCGGCGCGAACGGTTGCTGCTGGGGCACGTGGACCATCCCCATCCTGCCGTACCTGGAGCAGGACAACGTGTTCCGCCTGTACGCCAACTGGGGCGGGACGGACGCCACCGGCGCGCGGTACAGCTCGGCCCCGAATAGCAACAGCGTGTGCAACCAGCGGCTGAAGGTGTACACCTGCCCGAGCGACCAGCCGAACGCGCCCATCGGCACCATGACGAACAACAACTACGCCGTCAACCTGGGGAACACGGCGTACAACCAGCAGGCGAACCTGAACGGGGTGGTGTTCGGCGGCGCCCCGTTCCGCACCAACTTCAACGGGCAGATTCGGAAGGAGACGCTGACCGGCATCACCGACGGCACCAGTAACACCGTCATGTTCGCCGAAGTGATCCAGGGGATCGGCACCGACCTGCGGGGGTTCGTGTGGTGGGGCGACGCGGCCGGGGTGAGCAGCTACCTTGGGCCGAACTCGCCCCTGCCGGATCGCATCTACACCTCCTTCTACTGCAACAACCAGCCGGCCCGTCGGCTGCCGTGCGCGGTCAGCACCACCACCGACCCGAGCATGATGGGTGCCCGCGGGCGGCACACCGGCGGGGTGATGGTCAGCCTGTGCGACGGCAGCGTGCGGTTCGTGCGGGACAGCGTCTCGATCGCCAACTGGCGGGCGGCCAGCACCAGCCAGGGCGGGGAAGTGCTCGGCCTGGACAACTGACTCGTGCGGGGTGACCCGCCGGCCCCTCATCCCCCTGCCCCCTCCGTCGTGGAGCGGGGTCGGGGGTGAGGTCTCGCCCTCGGCAACTCTTACACTCCCGCCCCCCACCGGAGGCCGTGTAACTCTTACACGCCCGCCGTCACCGCCCGCCGCTCAACCCGCATTTCCCCTGCAATTCGGCCGGTTCGCACCGTTCCCCCGCCCCCGCCGGGGCCATTTTTCCGCCCGGCACCACGTTTGCCGTGTACCCTTCGACGCCCCACGGAAGCGAGGCGTCATGCGGCAATTCGACTCCCCCTCGGAGGTCAACGGAATGACCCTTCGTCGGTTCGCACTCGCCCTCGTCACGTCCGTTCTGTGCGCCGCCGTTGGCTTCACCGCCGAGAGAGCCGCGAGCGAAAACTTCGAGGTGACGGCCCCCACCAAGCAACTGGCCGAGACGTTCGCCAAGGCCGCCGAGCAGTACCGCAAGGAGAAGGCCCTGGAGTGGCTGGGCGAAGAAATGCCCCGCTGGAAGGAGCGCTGCCCGCTGGTGGTGGAGGTGAACCCGACCCGCACCGGCGGGGCCACCACGTTCACCTTCTCGCCCCGCGGCGGGGTGACGCAACAGGACATGAAGATCTTCGGCAAGGTGGACCAGTTGCTGGAGAGCGTGCTGCCGCACGAGGTGACGCACACCGTGCTCGCCCAGCACTTCGGCGTGCCCGTGCCGCGGTGGGCGGACGAGGGCGGCAGCGTGCTGAGCGAGAACGACAGCGAGCGCCTGGAGCACGACATCAAGTGCCGCGAGTTCCTGAACGCCGAACGGGGCATTCCGCTGCGGCACCTGTTCCCGATGAAGGAGTACCCGAAGGACACCATCGTGCTGTACGCCCAGGGGTTCAGCGTGAGCAACTACCTGATCGACATGGGCGGCGGCGGGCTGACGGGGCGGAAGAAGTTCCTCGCCTTCCTGGACGCGGGCATGGCGAAGGGCGGGCGGGGGTGGGAGACGGCGGTCAAGTCGCACTACGCGTTCGACGGCCTGGACGACCTGCAAGAGAAGTGGATCGAGTCGCTCCGCAACAGCCGGCCGGTGGCGAAGGGCAAAGCGGCGGACCGCCTCCGCGGGGACGCGGTGGCCACCAGCCGCGGGGGCAAGGCGGAGACCCGCACGAACGCCGCCCTGGGCGTGCCGCAACTGGAACCGCCGGTGGTGAACGCCATCCGCTCGGCCAGCCCGGCGGCGTTCGACGACCGCCCGCGCCCGCCGCTCGGCAGCGGCCTGCCGCCGGCCGTCGCCCCCAGCCACAAGATGCCCGCCACCCCGCTCCTGCTGCCCCCCGAAGTGCCGGTGGGGAAGTGACCAAGTTTGGAACCGGAAACGCAGTGACCGGGTCATCCGTGTCGGTTCTGCGGGCACGCACTCCGGCGGATCAAGCCGACGCAGTGTTATTGGATCGTTTGGGGTTGACTCCGTTCCGGAAATCGACTGATTCCCTCCACAACGTGTGGGGGGCAAAACGATGACGACCAGAAATGATCCGCTCCCGGACGACGCACTTGTCGTCCGGGGCGGATTGAACAGAGCGGAACACGTCCGGGAGAAGTACAGGACGCATTCGAGCGGCATCTCCGGGTTGTCCGTCCACAGCGCGCCGGGAGCGAGTGTCGCAGAACTCGCGCTCGGTATTCCGAACGGCCAAGTTGGCGTGACCACCGTCGGGCGGGTGCGGGCACTTGGCGGCGACGTGATCCCGACCAGCGGCCAGAGTCCGCACCACGCCACGCTCACGGGGTTGACACCCGAACAGGTGAGCGGTCTACTGAACCCTGCAATCCCGAATCCGGCACCCGGCACGGGTTAGGAGCCTTATGACCACTCCCCACATCTCCGTCGATTTTCAGAACGCGGACACTCTCGGCCGAGTTCGCCTGAATACGGTCGGTGGCATCGAGTCGCTTGCCGTCGCTGGGGTCCGGCTGGTCAACGGGCTGGAAGTGGTCGTTCAGGACGAAGAACTCGAAGCCGACGGGGTGGTGCGATTTTCGACCGAAGAACAGACCTGGGTGGCCGCCATCGACTGGAAGGCCATCCGTCCGCTCGGTCGCACGGCCGTGGTTCCGCACCGCGGGTGACGACGCGCCCGTGAACCGGCCGCCCGCCTCACCCCCGCACCGTTTCGCCCATGCGGAAGATGGGCAGGAGCAGGCCGAGGACCACGAACAGCACCACCCCGGCCATCACGAACAGCATGAGCGGTTCGATCAGCTTGACCACCAGTTCGAGGGTGCGGGTGGTCCGCCGCTCCAGGCTGTCGGCCACCTTGATGAGCACCTTCTCCAGCGTGTTCGACTCCTCGGCGATGGCGATCATCTCCACCACGTCGGTCGGGAAGTGCTTGTTCCGCCGCAGCGGGTCGGCCAGCTTCTGCCCGGCCGTGATGCTCTCGGCCGACTCCTCGATGGCCTTCACGATCACCCGGTTGCCGGCCGAGTCTTTGGCGATGCCCAGCGCCCGCAGCATGGGGATGCCGTTGGTCAGCATGGTGCCCAGGATGCGGGTGAAGCGGGCCAGGGCCAGCCCGCGGAACAGGCTGCCGGCGATGGGGATGCGCAGCTTCACGTTGTCCATGACCCACTTCCCCTGCTCCGTCTGCGCCCACAGGCGGAAGCCCAGCACGGTGCCGATCAGGGCCGGGATGTACAGCCACCACCAGCCGATCAGGAAGTGGCTGAAGGCGAGCAGGAACTTGGTGATGTCCGGCAGCCGCCCCTTCGCCTTCAGCCCCTCGAACACCGGCTCGAACTTGGGCACGAAGAAGATGATGAGGATGAACAGCACCGACGCGCCGGCCACCAGCAGGAAGGCCGGGTAGGCCATCGCCCCCACCACCTTGCTCTTCATCTCCTCCTGGTGCTCGACGAACGCGGCCGTGCGGGCCAGCACGTCCTCCAGGAACCCGCCCTCCTGCCCGGCCCGCACCATGCTCACCACCAGGTCGTCGAACACCCGCGGGTGCTTGGCCAACGCCTGTGCCAGCCCGGTGCCCTCGGACACGTTCATTCGCACGTCCCGCATGACCGCCTGCAGCCGCTTGTTCGTCGTCGCCCGCTCGAGCAGTTCGAGCGCCCGCAGCAGGGGCACGCCGGCTTGTAGCAGGTCGGCCAACTGGCCGTACATGGTGGCGAGCTGCCGCCCGCTCACGCCCCCGAACAGGCTGAACCCGCTCCCCCCGCTGGCCGCCGCCAGCGCGATCGAGATGGGGAACAGCCCCTTGGCGTCGAGCAGGGCGGCGGCCTCCCGCTCGTTCCCGGCGGTGACGGTGCCGGTGCTCTTGGTGCCGGTGCTGGCCAGGGCGGTGTAGCTGAAGTCGGGCATCGGGAAGTTCCAGGTTCCAAGTTCCAAGTTCCAAGTTCGGAACCTGCGGAGTCGGAAGCGCGGTCAGTTGTCAGGAACGACGGTACGGGGTGTCTGTGTTTAACTTGGAACCTGGAACTTGGAACCTGGAACTTAACTGAGGTCGCCGGCCGTCGTGCGGCCCACCACGTCCAGCGTGGTGGTGCCGCTCAGGCACTTCCAGAAGCCGTCCTGCCGCAGCGTCCGCATCCCCTGCTTGAGCGCCTCCATGCGGATGACGCTGGCGTTCACCTTCTGCACGATCAGGTCTTTCACCACGTCCGTGTTCACCAGCAGCTCGTGGATGCCCGTCCGCCCGCGGTACCCGCTGTTGCGGCAGTTGCGGCAGCCGGCGCCTTTGGACAGGCGTTCCCACGCCTCGCCGGTGGCCGGGTTCACCTTCGGGAAGTCGATGGGCACGTCGTCCGCCTCGGGCACGAACGTCGTCCGGCACTCGGGGCAGATGGTCCGCACCAGCCGCTGGGCCAGCACCCCTTCCACCGTGCTGGCCACCAGGAACGGCTCCACCTTCATGTCGATCAGGCGGGTGAACGCGCTCGGCGCGTCGTTCGTGTGCAGGGTGCTGAACACCAGGTGCCCGGTGAGGCTCGCCTGGATGGCCGCCTCGGCCGTCTCCAGGTCGCGCATCTCGCCGATCAGGATGATGTCCGGGTCGTGCCGCAGGATGCTCCGCAGGCTGGACGCGAACGTCAGCCCGATCTTGGCGTGCGTCTGGATCTGGCAGATGCCCGCCTGCTGGTACTCCACCGGGTCTTCGACGGTGATGATCTTGGTCGAATCGTCCTTCACCTCGTTCAGCGCCGAGTACAGGGTGGTGGACTTGCCAGACCCGGTCGGCCCGGTCACGATGACGATGCCGTGCGGCCGGTCGATCATCTGCCGGAACTTCTTGTCGTAGTCGGGCAGGAAGCCGATGTTCTTCAGGTTGAACACCATGCGGCCCTTGTCCAGGAGCCGCATGACGATCCCCTCCCCGTGGATCATGGGGATGATGCTCACCCGCACGTCCACCTCGCGGCCCTGCACCTTCATCTTGATGCGGCCGTCCTGGGGCAGCCGCTTCTCGGCGATGTTCAGCCGCGCCATGATCTTCAGGCGGCTCACGATGGCCGCCGACCAGCGGTTGATCTCCGGCGGCAGCCGCTGACTCTGAAGCAACCCGTCGATGCGGTAGCGGACGGTGATGCCCGTCTCCTCGTGCTCGATGTGCACGTCGCTCGCCCGCTCGGACGCCGCCTCGATGAGGATCTTGTTCACCAGCCCGACCACGGTGGCCTCTTGCGCCTGCTTGGCCGCCTCGCTGTCGTCCGCCTCAATGTTCTCCAACAGTTCAATGTCGTCTTCTTTCTTGGCCGAAGCCATCAGCCCGGCCACGTTGTCGCCGCCGATGCCGAAGTGCGTCTTCAGCAGGCGGGCGATCTCCTTCGGGCTGCCGAGCACCGGGTGGATTTGCAAGCCGGTGATGGTCTGCAACTCGTCCAGCGCGTTGGAGTCGAACGGGTCGCCGGTGGCCACCACCAGGGTGCCGTTGCTCCGCGCGAGCGGCATCAGGTTCTTCTTGTGAACCAGCTTCTGCGGGATGCCCACCAGGGCGGCCGGCTCGACCGTCGCCTCGGTCAGGTCCACGAACTGCAGCCCGAACTCGTCGGCGAGGGCGGGGAATAGTGCCTCTTCCTTGACGAACCCTTTTTCGAGCAGGGTGAGGTGCGCGGGTCGGTCGGGGGCGGCGGACACGGCTTCGAGCGCACGGGCGCGTTCGCCTTCGGACAGGATGCCGCGGTCCGCGAGGGTGTCGATCAACTGCATGTGCGAGAGTTCCGGCGGGCGAGAACCACGCGGTAGTTTACCCGCCAATTTATGAGAAGGGAAGGAACTTGGGCGAACGGCGCGACACGAGAGCGAGGGGCCAATCGCCGTTGCGGAGTTGGGGGTAGGGCGGGCGAGCCGA
>JANNVG010001089.1:0-6347 GCA_031414395.1 Fimbriiglobus sp. | reverse complement strand
GGAAGGGGGAGTCAAACCCTCCCCCCCCTTCCCACCAGGAAGGGGGGGGCCGGGGGGGGGTAGGTTTTCCATCCCCTCCGTCACCGGGTCCACGTCCAATTGCCATTCCGTCCCGCTCATGTCGCCGACTCCGCTGCCTTGCTGTCGCCGGCCCCTGTGAGGCCGGTCGGACCGGGGTCACAGACCCCGGCTACAGTGTTACCGCGAGTGCGGCAGGAAGAAAACCCCGGTCACGAACGTGCCCAGCCACAGGACGGCGAAGAGCAGCCCGCAGGCCCTGTGAAACCGCTTCCACTTGAGCAGCGCCGACCCCATCATCACCAGCAGCAGCGCGGCCGACGGAATGGCGAAGCACAGGTGCAGTCGCAGCGCCGCTCGCTCCTCGGGGGTGAAGTGGTCGGTCACGTTCCCTTGCACCTTCAGCAGCACCTCGAACCCGACGACGGTGGTGAGGGTGAGCACGAAGAACGCCGTGTTGATCCGCCCGTGCAGCTTCTTCCGCCCGGTGGCGATGGCCCACACCGCCACCGCGAACAGCACGCTGACGACGGACACGAGCACTTTGAGCGTGAGGATGATTTCCGGGCCGGACAAATGGAACTCCTATTGTTGGCGAACTGGGCACGCACCGGCCGGGGTGATGGCTGCCGGGGATCAATTCAAACGGGACACGGATGAAGAGGATGAAGGCAAGGATGAAGAGGATCAGAACCCAGATTCATTCTGTCCGATCCTCTTCATCCCTGCTTTCTCCGTGTCATCCGTGTACTTCCTGTTGAACCATCGCCCGCTAAGCCCGCAGCTCGCTGCTGTCCCGCACGCCCAGGTTGTCGTAGATGCGGCGGGTGGCGTCGGACTTGTTCAGCGTGTAGAAGTGGATGCCCCGCACGCCGCCGTCGAGCAGCCCGCGGCACTGCTCCGTCGCCCAATGGACGCCCACCCTCTCCACCGCCACGTCGTCCGCACACCGGCTGACCGCCCGCAGCAGCCCGGCCGGTATGCGTGCCCCCGCCGCCAGTTCGGCCATTCGCGTCAGCCCGGCTTTCGTATTCACCGGCATGATGCCGGCGAGGATGGGCACGGTAATGCCGGACAGATCGCACCGCTCGCGGAAGTCGAAGAAGTCGCGGTTGTCGAAGAACAGTTGCGTGCAGATGTAGTCGGCCCCGGCGTCCACCTTGCGTTTCAAATAGTCCATCTCGGCCAGGCGGTTGGGCGTGCCGGGGTGCCCTTCGGGGAAGCCGGCCACGCCGACGCCGAACCCGCGGCGGTCGGCCAAGTTGGTGCGCGACTTCACAAAACTCACCAACTGCTCGGCGTACTGGAAGGCGTCGTCGGCGCGGCGGTAGTCGGCCAGGTTCTTCGGCGGGTCGCCGCCCAGGGCGAGGATGTTCTCGACTCCGGCCGCGGCGTAGCGGTCGAGGATGCCGGTCATCTCGTCGAGCGAGTGGCACACGCACGTCAGGTGCGACACGGCGGTGAGCGGCGTCTCGCTCTGAATCCGCACGATCAGGTTGTGCGTGCGGTCGCGGGTGGTGCCGCCGGCCCCATACGTGACCGACACGAACGACGGCTTCAGTTCCTGGAGTTGGGCGATGGTGCGGAACAGCTCGTCCGACGCGGCGTCGGTCTTCGGGGGGAAGAACTCGAAGCTGAACGTGGTGCGGTCGCGGGCCAGGAGGTCGCGGATGTGCATGGGGGTCTCTGAGTAGGAGCCGAGAGCCGAGCGGCACCCTGGAACCGGGAACGGAGTGACCGGGTGGCGTCATCACCCCGCTCACTCCGTTCGGGGTTCCAGTGCGGGTTCGCCCCTCGCTCGCGCGTCGGGCTAACAAGTCGTCGGACTGGCATTGCCCACCTGACGGTCAGTAACCGTTACTTCGTCTTTGGCAGCAACAGCGGCACGCGGAACGCCTCGGTCCCGTCTCGCACCGTCAGCGTCGCCCGCACGCCGTCGGCCTTCTGCGGCACCGGGTTCGGGCCGACCGTTTCCACCGTCGGCTCGCGGAGCAGGGCGTCGAACCGATACGCCGGCGTGCGGGCGTCGGCCCACCGCAGTTCCGCCCTCACGTCCTGATCGGTCAGCGTCACGCTCGCGGTGAACTCTTCGCCCGGAACGTACTTCAGCGGGCCGTCGGGCGGTGTGAACTCGATCGTCGTGGCGGTCGCGTCCACCCGCGGGCGGTCGGCCGCGAACGTGTACGCCCGTTGGCGATCGCCGCTGCCCACGCGGATGGTCAGGTCGCCCGCCTTCTGCACGGCGTTCACCCGCAGGGCGTTCGGCACCGTCAGCGTCAGCTTCGTCACGTCCCAACGGAACTCGGTCTGCTTCACGAACGCGGTCAGGTGCCTCACCGGGTCGTCGTCCGGGCGGTCGGGGTCCGACCACCCCACCAGCAGCCGCAGCAGTTCGCCCCACGCGGCCATCTCGGGCTTCGTCAACAGCGCGTTCGGTTCGGCCAGCTTCGCCCACTCGCCGCTCGCCGCCGCCGGGTCGTTCGCCACCAGCTTCCGCACCTGATCGACCCCGTTCGCCGCCGCCGTCTTCAACCGCCCGCCGAGCACCTCTTGTAACGGGCCGGGGATGCCGGTGACGGCCCAGCGGGCTTTGCCGTCGAGTGCCCGCGGGTAGCGGTCGCGCAGTTTGGCGAGGCGGTCGGTGGCGAGCACGAGCGATTGCGCCGCGTCGGCCGGGGTGGGCAGCACCAGCACGGCGTCGGCGTTCAGGGGGTTCACCGTCAGCCCGACGGCGTCGGCCAGGTCGCGCACGTCGGCCAGCCGGATCGCCGCCTGTCGCCACTCGTCGGCCGCCGTCGCCGCACGCTCGAACTGATACGCCGCCGCCCACGTGATCGGCTCCCCACGGGGGAGCGGCACTGCCGGCGAGCCGTCGAGTGGTTGCGCGGGCGGGTGCGGCGGTTGCCGCGACACCGCCTCGCCCACCGCCGCCCGCCACCCGGCCGGCGACCACCGCTCCGACGGCACCGCCGCCGTTTGCAGTTCGGTCAGGCGGGCCAGTTGTGCGGTGTACCAGGCGTGAACGTCGCGCTCGGCATCGGCCAGCCGACGCAAGTCGCCCTGCCACTTCGTCGCCAGTCGCACCGCTTCGGTCGGCTCCCACGTTTCGGCGTACTCAACCGGCGGCTTTAATCGCTCCGCCAGTGCCTGTTCCAGTTCCACCCGTTCGCCGGCGGTTCGCACGTCGGCGGGGGAAAACTGCGGCGGGTCGAACCGCTGGCGGTACTCCTCGTACTCGGCGAACTGGCGGAGTTCGGCGGTCACATACTGTTGAAGGTCGGCCGACAGCAGGTCGAACACGGGCGACTCGCGGGCGGTGTTCAACTCCCGCCGGTTTCGCTCGAACCGCTCGTCGGACAGCCGCCGTTCGGGCGGGCCGAACGCCTCCTTCATCCGCTTGATGCGGGCGGAGAGGGCGTCCACGGCGGGCGGCTCGCGGCTGGCCGACAGGTACACCATCGTGAACAGCATGGCCGACAGCAACCCCACGGCGATGCCGGCCGTCCAGTGCAGCCGCTTCCGCGACTTGGCCGAACGGGTCTGGTGGTCGCGGGCGGCCACCAGCACCCCCGCGTGCAACTCGTCGATGCCGAACCCGCCGGTGCTGTCGGTCAACCCGCCGACCACCTGCGGCCAACTGGTGGCGGTGGCCGTCACATACAACTCGGTGCTGCCGAACGCCAGGAACGGCCCGCCGGCGTCCTCGAACCAGTCGCGGAAGCGGCCTTCCAGCTTGGACAATTCGTCCGTCACCCGCGCCTGCCAGTCGGAGAACGCCTCCTCCCGCCGGGCCAGTTCGTCGCACTTGCCCAGCACCAGGAACACCGGCAGCCCGCCCACTTCGCGGTCGGCCGCCCGCTGGTCGCGGAGCACCGTCAGGAACGTGTGCAGTTGGGCGAACACCGCCTCCACTTGCTCCGGCGGCCACGTGGCATCGATGACCACCACGAGGGCGTCGGTGCTGCGCACGGACGCGGCCAACTCCGAGCGGGCCTGCCGGCGGCGGAGCAGGTCGGCGTCGGCGAGCAGTTTCTGGGCGGCGATGCCGTCGCAGTCGATGAACTCGACATCCCCGGTGACGACCCGCTCGCCCGGCAGGTCGACGGCCACCCGCCGGCGGACGACGCTCCTCGGCCCGGTCGGGGCTTCGGCCGGCACGAGTTGAACGGTGTCGTCGGCTTGGGTGCGGGCGACGGCGGCGACGGCGTCGAGCAACTTCGACTTGCCCGAGCGGGGCGGGCCGAAGAACACCACGCGGAGCGGGGGCGGCATCCGGACTGGCGGACGGGAACTCACACGGCAGTTGTACGAGAGCGGGGGCGGATCGGAAGATCTTGATCGTTAGTGGTTGCGATCCGCGGTCGAGACGCCTCCCTCTCACCACGAGGGCTTGCGTCGGCAACAGCGGAAGCCCTCGTTGATTGTCGGCGATCGAGCGCGTTGGCTGTTGCGGGAACAATCAACTTCGGCTACTCTCAAACCAAGAGGCGCACGATCGGGCGTGTGCGATTGCTAAGAGTGGCGGCTGGGGGGCGTTGTGATGCAGGCCAAATGGGCCGGACGGCTCGCGGCCGTGTGGTTTTCGGTCGCTCTCGCTCTTGTGGCGGGGTGTCAGCCACCCGGCCCCCAATTCAGCGGGGTCATCGAGTACCGGAACAGGTCCGGCAACACCGTGTACGTGTCCTCACTCTCGGGCTTCACACGACCGGTCGAATGCGGCTACCTCGTGCCCCGTGAGGCAGGCACGTCGGCGGCGCTGGTTTTGGGCCGGATGGGATACCCTCGGCAGTCGACGATCACTTGGAGGGTGGGGGACGGCCCCGAGAAGACGGCGGTACTCGACCTGGACGCGGTGCTGGCGAACGACCTGTCCGCAGCATTGTGCCTCGAGTACACGAAGACCGACGAGTGGAAAGTCACCACAGAGCCGACAAAATAAGGCCCTCGTCGGATGTGCCAACCTGGCCGCCACTGCCACAGGCCGAATCTGGCGCGGCGGGCGAGGAAGTTTTTCTCGGTACACCGCTCCCCGAATTGGCGGGTGAACTGAAGCATTCGGAGGGTCAACGGATGGCGGAGCGTCCCGACGGCTGGACGGACGACCTGACGATTCACGTCTGCCCGCCGCTCACGCTGGACGAGTTGGTCGAGTTCGTCCTGCAAGCGGAGGTGCGGCAGGTGCCTTCGGACGCCACCACCGCCGAACTGGTCACCCGATTCGGCCTGTCCGACGAGGACGCCGCCCTCGCGTGGGATCGTGCGCTCGGAGGACTGGTTCGTGCGGCGACCGGCAACCCGGTCAATTGCCCCGTCCGCGAGAAAGACCCGGTCGCGTGGATCAGTTACCAGCGGTGCCTCCGCGAGCCGTCGCTGATCGCCGCGATCCGCCCGCAGTGCGTCAACCGGAAGTAGCGCGTCGGGTGGGTCGGGGGAGTGGTCTGCACGCACCGCCACCCACACGTTGGGCTGGACGGTCTCGTCGGGCGGGTCGCCGAGCGTGGGGGCGAAGGGGTCACCGCCGGCGGACCCCCTTGTTCGCCTTCTTCTTCGGCGGCATCTTGCGGCGGAGCCGGAACTGGTCGCCGGCCTCGCAACTGAGCAGCACCGCCCCGACCCCGGCGTACCGCTCGAACAACTCCGCCACCACCTGCTGCTCGTCCGGCCACGAGTACGCGTACACGATGTCCAGGTCGTCCGGGGCCACCCCCATGTCGTCGTAACTGGAGTCCTCGTCGGTCGTCAGCCAGGCGTAGTCGCCGGCCTTCAACACGTGCTCCTCGCCGCCCGGCGGGATGAAGCTGCCGCACACGAACTCGGCCGACAGGTCGAAATCGTCCGCCAGCTTGCGGGCCTCTTCCACCAACTCCCACTCGGCCTCAATGCCGTAGGCGTCGAACCCCACATACGCCGCCACGAGTGTGGCCACGCCGACCCCGCTGCCCCACTCGGCGAAGGTGGTGCCGCGGAGCAGGGCCGAATGGAACAGCGTGCGGAGGACGGGGAACAGCGCCTCGTAGTTACTCGGCACGAACGCGGGGGTGCGGGCGTCGGCGAGCGCCGCCTCCACCCGCGTGTCGGCCTCGGCGAGGAACCGCTTCAGGTCGTGCGGCACGGCCGCCGGCTCGTCGGGGATGGGCACGTCGATCAGGGGCATGGGTCGGCCGTTTTAGGCGAACCCCGCCCCCAAGGGCGGTGGGTGCGTGCCGCGTGTGGTTTGCCCCCCCCGCCCTGGGGGGCGGGCTTCGCCTAAACTGCCGCTTCCTCCTTGAACAGGACGCTGATGCTCTGGTCTTCGTGGATGCGGCGGATGGCGCTGGCCAGCAGCGGGG
>JANNVG010001088.1:0-5582 GCA_031414395.1 Fimbriiglobus sp. | reverse complement strand
CGGAGCGCCTCGCTCCGGCGACCCACGCGGGTATCTACACCGTGGGTCGCCGGAGCGAGGCGCTCCGTCAGACCCACCCTACCAGAGACCCCCATGCCCCGACTGCTCCCCCTCGCACTGCTACTCATGCTGCCCACGCTCGTCGCGGCCGACGACAAGGCGCTCGCCGACCTGTTCAAACAGTACCTCGACGGCGAGTTCAAGCGGCACCCGTCCTTCGCGTCGGCGAGCGGCAACCACGAGTACGACGACCGACTCGACGACCTGTCGGCCACCGCTCGGAATGCGGATCGGGAAGAAGCGAAGAAGTGGAAGGCCACGCTCGACCAGTTCGACACGGCCAAGCTGACCGACGCCGGCAAGCTCGACCTGCGCATCTGGAAGCACGCGATCAACTCGCAACTCGCCCTGTGGGCGATGGGCCTCGACCCGTTCGAGACCGACCCGCGGGTGATGGGCACCTACCTGAGTGACAGCGTCTTCACCCTGCTCACGCAATCGACGCTCCCCCGCGAGCGGAACGTGGAGAACGCCGCCAAGCGGATCGAGTACATCCCCAAGCTGATCGCTGCGGCGATGGACAAGAACGACAAAGCGCTGTTCAGCCAGGCGCCGAAGATCCTCACCGAGATCGCCATCAAGCGGAACGCCGGTGCCATCGCCTTCTACGAGAAGGAGATCTTCGAGCTGGCGAAGGAGAACCCGGCCACCAGCCCGCTGAAGGAGCCGTGCAAGAAGGCCGTCGCGGCGCTCAAGGAGTACCAGACGTTCCTGGAGAAGGACGTTCTGCCCCGCAGTACCGGCGACTGGCGGATCGGCAAAGACGCCTTCGCCAAGAAGCTGGCGCTCGACCTCGACGCCGGGTACACGGCCGATGAAGTGATTCAAATGGCCGAAGCCGAAGCGGTACGCGTCGAGCGCGAGATGTACTACGTCGCCAAGCAACTCTGGTCGAAGCAGTTCCCCGGTGTGGCCCTCCCGCCCGACGACGAGGCCGGCCGCCGCGACACCATCGCCAAAGTGCTGAACAAGCTCGGCGACGACCACGGCAAGCCGGACGAGATCGTCGGCGACGCGAAGAAGACGGTGGCGAAGATCAAGGAGTTCATCACGGCCAAGAAGATCCTCACCCTCCCTGATCCGGATCGCTGCTTGGTGATCGAGATGCCCGAGTTCCAGCGCGGGTTCTCGGCGGCGTACCTCAGCCCAGCCCCGGCCCTCGACCCGAAGGCGAACAGCCTGTACGCCGTCGCCCCGCCGCCATCCGACTGGCCGGAAGCCCGCCGGACTGCCTTCCAGAAGGAATACAACCGCGCAATGCTTCAGGTGCTGACGATTCACGAAGCCTATCCCGGCCACTACGTGCAACTGGAGTACGCCAACCGCCACCCGTCGCTCATTCGCAAGGTGCTGTACAGCGGCGTGTACGCGGAGGGGTGGGCCGTTTACACCGAGCAGATGATGCTCGACCAGGGGTACGGCGACGGCGACTTGTCGCTGCGATTACACCAACTGAAGTTCTACCTGCGGGCGGTGGTGAACGCGATTCTGGATCACAAGATGCACTGCACCAACTTCAGCGACGACGACGCCATGAAGCTGCTGGTGGGCCGCGGCTTCCAAACCGAAGGCGAGGCGGTGGGCAAGATCGCGCGGGCGAAGCAGAGCAGTTGCCAGCTCAGCACGTACTTCATCGGGCGGATGGCGTTCTACACCCTGCGGCAGAAGGTGCAGCGGCAGCGGGGCGAGGCGTTCGACCTGGGCAAGTTTCACGAGGAGGTGCTGAACCACGGGTGCATCAGCGTGAAGTACCTGCCGGAGTTGTTCGGGGTGAAGTGACACGACGAGCCGCGACCGCCAGGGAGCGGTGGTTTCATGCCCCGCTCCCTCGCGGTCGCGGCTCGTGGTCAGGATGTTCGGAATAGCTCCGGTCGCTCACGCTCGCGGCTCGTGGTCAGTCGCCCCCGCCGCCCAGCACGGCCACCACCTTTTGCAATCGTCTCGTCGCCCACACGGCCACGCCCAGGCCGATCATGCCGGCCACCACCAGCCCCGTCACCACCACCCGGAAGGCGGACGTCAGCTCGGTCGGCGCGAACACCAGTTGCACCACCGCCGCCGTCAGCGGCACGGCCGCCGCCACCAGCGGCGCCCACCCCAGGTCGGCCGTCACCGTCGCCGCGTCGGTCCGCCGCTGTTCGGCCGTCTGTTCGGCGTGCATCAGCCGCGGCAGCAGGCCCCGCACCACCACCGCCTGTACGCCCAGGAACGAGTACGTCATGGCGATCAGCCCGGACACGCTGAACGACACGGCGAAGTGCCCGAACCGCCCCCAGTGCAGCCCGTCCGACCAGTCGGACAGCGCGAGCGGGAACACCACCCCGCCGGGGAACCAGCCGACCGCCGCCAGCACCGCCGCCCACCGCCCGAAGTGGATGGCCCGCCGCCGCAGGCGGTCGAGTGTTGCGGTCGGCACGCGGTGCGGTGCGGGTGAGCGGAGGAACGCGGCCACCGGCCACACCACCCGCACGGTGAGGAACACGCACGCCGGGTAGACGAGCAGGTTGTACCAGCCGGTGACGGTCAGGAAGAGGTCGGCCTCGGCCGGCGAGAGGGGCACGGCGGCGCGGTTGTACGCGATGTTCACCACCGACCCGACCAGGTGCGGCAGGAAGGTGAGCAGGGCGAGCGAGCGGAGCGGGAAGCGGGTGAAGGCGCGGGCGAGCAGGTTCGGCGCGGGCAGCGCCACCTGGCGGTCGAGTTGGTCGGCCGCGCCGCCGAGGGCGGCGGCCAGATCGCCGGCGGTGGCGTAGCGCTCGGGCGGGTGGAACGACACGCACCGCCGCAGCACTCGCCACACCTCCGGCGGAATCTCGGCGCGGTGTGCAGCCAGCCAGTCGTCGGCGTCGGCCCGCCGCTCGGCCCACATGTCGAGCACCAGCTTCAGGCCGTCCGCCCGCGGGTCGGCGGTCGGCGGCGGCTTGCCCGTCAGCGCCTCCGCCAGCACCAGCCCGAGGGCGTACAGGTCGCTCGGCGGGCCGACGGGCGGCTGCTCGGCGATGCCGGCGAATGCGGCCAGTTGCTCGGGCGACATGTACGCCAGCGTGCCGCCGACCGGGGCGAAGGTGTCGGCCGCGTCCACCCGCACGGCCACGTTGAAGTCGGCCAGCAGCGGCCGGCCGTAGCGGTCGAGCAGCACGTTGCTCGGCTTGATGTCGCAGTGCAGCACGCCGCGGGTGTGGGCGAGGGCGAGGGCGTCGGCCAGCTTCACCCCCAGCCGGCACACCACCGCCGCGTACCCGCCGCGGTACACGTCGCGGTCGGCCAGCGCGGTCGGGTCGAACGGCACCGGGTCGAACGCCCGCCGGTCGATGGCCGCCAGCAGGTCGGCCCCGGCCGTCGGCTTCCGCCCGCCGTGGAACACGTCGGCCAGCACCTCGCCCAGGTGTGCCCCGCTCACGTACTGAAGGATCAGCCCGCTCTGCCCGGTCGTCGGGTCGGTGGTCTCGGAGTACACGCGGACGATGTGCGGGTGGTCGAGGGCGGCCAGCACCGGGCCTTCGCCACTGGCGGCGCGGTCCGACACCTTCACCGCCACCAGCCGGCCGAGCGACCGCTGCCGGGCGAGGTACACGCGGGCGAACGCCCCGCGGCCGAGTTCGCGGATCAGGTCGAAGTCGCCGGCGAACGTGCCCAGGGCCGGCGGCGGAGTGACCGGCGCGTCGGGGCCGGCCGTCCGCGTGGGGAACTCGTCCGACAGCTCGGTGAACTGGCGGGTGGACTCGTCGTGCGGTGTCATGCCGTCCTTCGGCGGGTCAGCGCTTGAGCAGCGCCTCCATCGCCACCATTCACCGGGTACGGCGGCGTGTCGCCGCCCGCTCCGCGGGCGGAACGGAAGACCGCCCGCGGAGCGGGCAGCGACAGTCCGTCACCGCTTCAGCAGTGCCTTCATCGCCTTCACGGTGTCGGCGTGTTTCGGGTCGGCGGCCAGGTTGGTGAACTCGTCGGCGTCAGTGGAGTAGTCGAACAACTGCGTCCCTTTTTCGCCACCCTTGCCCCATTCGGTGTACCGGAACCGCTCGGTGCGGACGCTGTACCCCATCAGCGGCGGAATTTTCGGCCCGGTGTCGCCGGTGGCCGTCGGGGTGCCGCGGCTCACCTGCGTGATCGCCGGCTTGTCCCACTTGGCACCGGGGTCGGCCAGCAGCGGCTTCAGGCTCGCCCCGTCGGTCTTGGCGGTCAGCCCGCACAGGTCGGCGAGCGTGGCGTGCAGGTCCACCAGCTCCACCGTGCGTGTACACGCCTTGCCGTTGCCCTTCGCCCGCGGGTCGTAGATGACCATCGGCACGCGGGCCGAGTTCTCGAACAGGCTCATCTTCTGCCACAGCCCGTGTTCCCCCAGATGGTACCCGTGGTCGCTGATGAACACAACGATTGTGTTGTCCGAGAGCTTGTGTTTTTCCAGCGCAGCCAGCAGGTGCCCCACTTGCGCGTCCATGTGCGCGGTGGACGCGAGGTACGCCTGAATCGCCTGCTTCCGCAGCTCGTCGGTCGTGTCGTCCTGGTTCTTGTGGCTGCTGCCGAAGGCCGGGGCGGGGCCGGCGGCGCGGTGGCCGTCGGGCACTTTGGGCAGCGCGATCTTGTCCGTCGGGTAGTCGGCGAAGTACGGCTTCGGGGCCACATACGGCGTGTGCGGGCGGAAGAAGCCGCAGGCCAGGAAGAACGGCTTCGCCTTGTTCGCGTCCAGCAGCTTGACCGTCTCGGCGGCGATCAGGCCGTCCGTCATCTGCGCGTCCTTGCCCTCGCTCGCCAGCCAACTGAGCGTGCCGCCGAACCGCCCCGACCCCACGCCCTTCGGGTTCAGCGTGAAGATGCGATCCGCCACCTCGTCGTCCTTGTCGAACCCCTTCGGGTTCACCACCGCGTCCCAGCTCTTCGGGTCGTCCAGGCCGTCGGTGCCGATGCCGCCGGGCACGCCGTAGTGGTACAGCTTGCCCACCCGCGCGACCGAGTACCCGGCGGTCTTGAACGTCTGCGGCAGGCTGACGGCGTCGGGCACGTTCTTGCGGAACTGGGTGGCGTTCTCGTACACCTGGAGCGTGTCCGGCCGCAGGCCGGTGAGGAACGACGCGCGGCTGGGGTTGCACAGCGGGAACTGACAGTACGCGCGGTCGAACCGCACGCCCTTGGCGGCCAGCGTGTCGACGTTCGGCGTCTTCGCCTTCCCGCCGTAGCAGCCGAGGGCGTTGTTGGTCAGGTCGTCGGACACGACGAGCAGCACGTTCGGCTTGTCGGCGGCGAGCAGCACCGGGGCGAACAGGCCGAGCAGGAGGGCGGTGAGGCGGCGTGACATGAGAGGGGTCCGGAAGGGGGGCGGACCCGCACAAGGTACCCGACGACCCGCGACGGGGCCAGAGCCGATTACGCCCCGACTGTGCCTCTCGAACTGGACAGCCCCCCACCCGGACGGCAAAGGCGTCCGACCTCCCCCGCACGGGGGGAGGTGGGGTGGTCCGCCTTCACGCGTCGGACACAGTGGGGGGGTACGCAATCACCCCACCTCCCCCCGTGCGGGGGAGGTC
>JANNVG010001087.1:0-2523 GCA_031414395.1 Fimbriiglobus sp. | reverse complement strand
TCGACCACCGCGATGCAGTTGTTGGTGCCGTTGGCGACGTACAGCGTGCTTCCGTCGGGCGACAATGCCAGTGCGTTCGACCCGCTGCCGAAGGGCAACCGCTTCTCCGGCTTGCAGTCGATGGTTTCCACCACCTTGTCTGACGCCGTGTCGATCACGCTCACGGTGTCGCTGTTCGCATTCGCCACGTACAACAGGTTGCCGTTCTTGCTGGCGACCATGCCCGACGGGTGGCCGCCGACCACCACGCTCGTCGCCTTCCACTTATCGCCGTCGGCTTCCACCACGCTCACGCTGCCGTGGTTCGCCACGCTCGTCCGCGGATCGACTTTCACCGGCGTGCCGCTGGTGGTGATGTCCTTGCCGTCCGGCCGGTCGCCGCCCCAGTTGCTCACGTACACCTTCTTGCCGACCACCACCGGCGTGTACGGTGCCACGCCCACCGGCACCGTGGCCGTCACCTTGCCCGTCTTCGCGTCCAGTCGCAGCAGGTCATTTCCGCGGTTGCTACACACCCACACGGCATCGCCATCGACCGCCATGCCGGTCGGGTACGCCGCCCCCTTCACCTCCGGCACCGGCAGCTTGATCGGCTCGGCCTCCCACACCCACTTCCCGCCGTCGCCCTTCTTCGCCACCCGGATGGCGGATTGCGAATCGCTCACCAGCAGCTTGTCACCCACGGCCATCAGCCCGACGGCACTGAACCCGAACGCCTTCTCGCCCTTCGCCGCGGCCGGCTGGTCGAGCGTCTGCGTCACCTTCGCCGTCGCCACGTCGATGAACTCGAGCGCCTTCATGTTCTTCGCCACGAGCGTCTTGCCGTCGTCGATGAGCAGCACGTCCACCGGCCGGCCGGGAAACAGCACCTGCGTGCCGGCGGGGGTGAGCAGTTGGTTCGTCGGCGTGAGGATGCTGCCGTCCTTCTGAAGGCCGACGGTCATCTTGTCGCGGTCGTCGGCCAGAGCCGGGAGGGTGAACAGGAGTGCGGCGAACAGGACGCGGCGCATGAGAAGTGCTCCGGGGGTGGGGAAGGGTATTGTGGGGAGAGTTCGCACCGTCGGCCCCTCTCCATGAAGGGAGAGGGGTGTCTGTTTGAAGACCTCACCCCCCGTCCCCCGCTCCGAAGCGGAGAGGGGGTGTTCAGGGCGCACGGGGAAGAAACCTACCCCCCGTCCCCCTTCCTATGAGGAAGGGGGTGTTCAACGCGCAGACCCTCCGAATACTCTCGCCAAGCGCCTTTCAGCCGCACGAGTTGAACACCCCCTTCCTCGTAGGAAGGGGGACGGGGGGTAGGTTTCTGAAAAATCGGCACTCGGCTGCACGCCTTGAACACCCCCTCTCCATGACATGGAGAGGGGGCCGGGGGGTGAGGTCTGCGAAGACTCCCCCCTACCGCCAGTGGATGTGGACCCGCCGCACGCGGTCGAACCGCGGGTCGGGGTCGGTGGCGGCCATCGCACAGATCAGGTCGGAGTCGGGCGGCAGGGGGATGAACCCGGTGGCGAGCAGCGGCAGCGGGGCGTGTTCGCCGAGGCGGAGGAGCAGGGCGACGGCCGCCCCTTCGCGGCGCATCGCACTCACGGTGGCAGCCAGCAGGTGCTTCTGCTCGGCCGTAGTCAGCGTGCCGGGGGCGAAGAAGTCGAGCACGGCGGACTGTACCGTTGTTCGGCCGACGAACGGCAGATGGTGGTAGTTGGTGAAGCCGAGTGCGCCGCCGCCGCGGTCGTACACGAGCGTCCGCGGGGTGCCTTCAAAGTCGAGCTGGCGGGCGAGGCGGTCGGCCGTCCAGAGGTAGCCCAGGTCGGCGGTCGCGGCCAGTCGGTTAACCACCGCCAGGCAGTCGGGCAGATCGGCGGCACGATACGGGCGGACGTGCAGGCAGGGCGGCGGGTCGGGCGGCGGGCGCTGGATGACACTGAGTGCACGCAGGGCGAACGAGTCCGACTTGTCAATCGGCCACTCGACCAGCTTCGCGTGGTCGAGCGCCCGCACCCAGAAGCCGACCCGCCCGAGGAAGCGGACGTGCTTCGGCTGCTTCCTCCAGAACTTCGGCCCCATGCTCTTCCGCGCGCCGATGTACCCGTACCCCAGGCTGAACAGCGCCCCGCGATCCAGCAGCCGCGCCCGCAAGTCGTCGAACAGCCGCACGCCCACCCCCAGCCGGCGGGAGTCGGACAGGACCGTCAGCCAGCTTCCCATCGTCCCGCGGATCGGCTCCCCATGCAGGCGGAAGGCGAACTCCTCGGCCAGCAGGCAGCCGACCAGCCGCGGGCCGTCGTAGGCGGCGACGAGGTAGTCTCGCCCCTCCGGGCGCGGGCACAGCAGTTGCCAGCGAAAGTAGGCGGCGTCCCACGTCGGGTGCAGCATGGTGCCGCCGTAAGTGGCCGCCCACGTGCCGCTCACGAACGCGCTCAGCTCGTCGGCCGTGCCGTCGAACGTGCGGACTTCCAGGCTCACGCTTGGCCCTCACAGCGGTTCAAAACCTCACCCCCCCGACCCCCTCTCCATGTCATGGAGAGG
>JANNVG010001086.1:0-1624 GCA_031414395.1 Fimbriiglobus sp. | reverse complement strand
CGCGCCGGCGCGGCGCCGGCGACCCCCGCCGCGGGTATCTGTGGCGGGGGTCGCCGGCGACGCGCCGACTCGCCCGCCCTACGAGTGCCAGCACCTGCCCCTCACCGCTTCTCGACTTCGGCGGCGGTGGCCTGGGAAGTGTTCACGGCGAGGCAGTCGAACTCGATCAGGCGGTGCCGCTCGTCGTAGGTGATGGGCGACAGGCCGGCCAGCTCGAACCCCTGTGCCTTCAAGTAGGCGATGGTGTCCAGGTAGCTCGGCGACCCCTCGTACAGCGGGATGACCGACGCTTCGGTTTGCAGCGACACGAACTCCCGCAACACCCCCTCGCCGCCGCGAAGGGCTTTCATGTCGTACCCCTGCGTGTCCAGCTTCAAATGACACCGGCCGAGGCCGTAGGTGGCCTTCGCCTCCGCGTACACGGCGGCGAGCGTTCGCACCCGCACCGCCTCGGCCGTCGCCACCGCGTTCGACTCCTGGAACCGCGTGGTGCCCGCCACGCTCGGCGTCAGGAAGGAGCTGAAGTCGTCCGCCGCCATCACGTTGATCGACAGCGTGCCGTCCTCTTCACCCAGCGCGCACGGGTAAATCTGCCAGAGGGGGTCTTGCTCGGCCCTCTTGGACAGTGCCTGGTGAAGCCGCGCGATCGGTTCGAACGACAGAATCCGCCCGCGGAAGCCGACCTCCGTGCGAAGGTAGTCGCGGAACTGCCCGCGGTTCGCCCCCACGTCGAACACGGTGTCGATCTTCTGGGTGGTGAAGATCCGCCGCAGTTGCAGGGTGAAGGCGATGCACTTGAGCGCGTCGGTGCGGACCGCCTGATAGCCCATCCGACGGAGGACGGAGCCGACGAGCGACTTGAACATGGGGCGGGATGACCGATGGCGCGTGAACGGCGTGGGGCCACAGCGACGGCGCAGGGGCGTGAGGTCAACGTAGTACGGTGAATTCCGGCCGGCGGCGCAAAAGCGAACCGGCGGCGGCAGCCGCCCGAGTGTCAACCACCCGGGCGGCTGACGCCGCCGGCTCACCAAAATCCCGGGTCGGTCGGCGGACGGGCCTGTAAGCCGGGTTTTGTCCCACGCCGCCGTTGCCGACGCCGCGGTGACGATCATTTTTCTAGCCCTGTTGTTGCCAACAGGGTCGAGCAGCCTACCCGCGGATCGTAACGGACCGGGCCGGTCCTGTCCGCTTATTTGGCCTTGCTTCCGGCGGGGTTTGCCGAGCCGGCGGGTCACCCCGCCGCTGGTGCGCTCTTACTTTAAGGGCTTGCGCCCCGCACCGTTTCACCCTTACCCGGCCGGACGCGGGGTCCGGACGGGCGGTATATTTTCTGTTGCACTGTCCCGCCCGCTGGCGGGCCGCGCCGGGCCGCGACCCGTTACCGGGGGTGGGGGTTACCCACCGCCACGCCCTGTGAAGCCCGGACTTTCCTCCCCCGGGTTGCCCCGGCGGCGACCGTCCGGCCGACCGACGAACCGAACCGGCATGGTAGCAGGTTTCCGCCGCTTGGCGAGCCGCCCGCGTCAGCGGGCGGTTGTTGCGGCAGGTGCGGGGGAAGAATCACGTAATCAGCATCGCGACCGCGTTGATAACGTCGTCGATCACCGCGGCCGAGACGCTG
>JANNVG010001085.1:0-1725 GCA_031414395.1 Fimbriiglobus sp. | reverse complement strand
GCGGGAGATCGTGTCCCGCTCCCTGGCGGTCGCGGCTCGTCAGGAGGCGGCCGGCTGCTCCGCCTTGCCGACCATCGGTTGCAACGCCGCCACCAGCAGCATCAGCCCGACGGCCGCCACGAACGGGATGGCGTGCGACGGGTGCGTCGAGAACACCATGTTGCCCAGCGCCGGCCCGAGGATCCGCCCCACCGCCGTGAACGACTGGTTCACCCCCAGCACCTCCCCCTGACGAGTCGGGTCGGTCCGCCGCGAGATCAGCCCGGCCACGCTCGGGTTGACGAACGCGAACCCGAACACCGCCACCGCCGCCGCCGCGAACATCACCCACTGGAACTGCCCGACGGGCGAACCGGATTCGGCGAGCTGGTAGGCGAAGAAGGCGACCAGCCCCAGCCCGCCCAGGCCGAGTGTCATCATCACCAGCCCGATCCGCATCAGGATCACCTCGCTGATCTTCCCGGCGAACCGGCGGTAGAACCCGCCCTGTGCGACCACCAGCACGAACCCGACGCCGGCGAACACCAGCGAGTTTTCTTTCACCCCATAGCTGAACACCCTCTCGGTGAACCGCGACAGCGTGCCCTCGAAGTTGGCGAACGCGAAGATGGCCAGGAAGTAGATGAGGATGAGCGGGCCGATGGCCGGCATCCGGATCACTTCCAGCGACCGCGCCAGGCTGAACAGCCCGCCGGTGCGGTGTGGCCCGCTGCCCGGCTTCAGTGTCTCGCGGAACTTGGCGAACGCGATGAGCAGTGCCACAAGCGACAGCACGGCGGCGGTGGCACCGGGCACCCACGCGAACGCCGGGTCGAGGCCGATCTTCGCCAGGTCGTTTTCCGGCGCCGGTGCGGGGAACAGACTCAGCACGCCGAACGCGATGAGCGGGCCGAACGTGAACCCGATGCCGAACGCCGCCCCGATCAGGCCCATCCCCTTCGCCCGCTTCTCGGGGGTGGTGCTGTCGGCGATGACGGCACTGGCGGTGCTCACGCTCGCCCCGGCGATGCCCGCCCCGATCCGCGACACGAACATCAGCCCGACCGCCAGCCAGCCCTGTTCGAGCGGCACCGCGCACGCGGCGGCGAACAGCCCGTAGAAGACGACCGACCCGCCGAGGGACACGAGCAGCACCGGCCGGCGGCCGTACCGATCCGAGATGCGCCCCCACACGGGAGAGAACAGGAACTGCATGAGCGAGAAGACGGAGAACAGGCCGGCGATGGTCAGGTCTTGAACGAACTTGTCTTGGCCGGCGAGGTAGCCGTCGGACACGAGCGGCAGGAGCGGCAACACGATGCCGAACCCGAGCAGGTCGATGAACACCACCAGGAAGACGACGAGCAGGGCGGCGCGGTTGGACTTGGCGGCCGGGTCGGGCGGGGGTGAGGCGGGTTCACTCATCGCGGCACACCCACGGGGGGGAAGTCGGGCGGGGAAATGAATGAACCCCGCGGAGCCTGCCCCGCGGGGTTCGTAGCGAGTGGAGGTGAGGAGAGTTGAACCCCTGACCTCTTGAATGCCATTCAAGCGCTCTACCAACTGAGCTACACCCCCTCGCAGGGAGTAATCTAGGAGCCGACGGCGGGGGTGTCAACAGAAGTGCGGCGATGGGCGTGACAACTTGGTGAACCGGCGGCGTGAGCCGCCTGGGTGGAATGCAACCCACGCGGCTCACGCCGCCGGTTCACCCGTGATGCCGGGCGAACTCGTCTAGCCAAGGCC
>JANNVG010001084.1:0-2482 GCA_031414395.1 Fimbriiglobus sp. | reverse complement strand
GTCTGGAAGGCGACCAAGGAGGCCGATCAGTGGCTCCAGATCGAGTTCGCCGCCCCGACCGCCGTCAACGAGTTCAAGATCAAGGAAGACCCGGCGTCGGCGGTCAGCCGGTACGTGATCGAGTGCTGGGACGACAAGGCGAAGCGGTGGGTCGGGTGCTTCAACGGACTGGACATCGGCCCGGAGTTCGTCGCCCCGATCGTCGGCCGCACGACGACCAAGGCGCGGCTGTTCGTCAAGGGCACCACCAAGGGCATGCCCGCCGTCGCCGCGTTCGAGGCTTACAACGACACCACCGAAGGAAAGAACCTGAACGCCTCCGGGAAATGACCTCGCGCGAATCCCCCCACTCACTCGGAACCGAGAATGAAACCGCTCACGCTTCCCAGGAGTTTCGCACTCGTTCTGGCCTGTGTCGTCACCGCGGTTGGCCCGACGGGAGCATACGAGCGGCTCGGCACCGGGAACGCCAGCCTGTTGGGGGGCGATCTGACCGACACGAAGGACGCGGTGAAGGAGAGAGAGGGGGTCGAATTACGGCTAGTACTACAGCGCAGCGTGAATTAACCTTTTACGCTGGTACCGTTTCGGTTACAAGATCGGCTCCGAACTCGTCGGGGAGCCGCTCATGGACGCGAAGGCCTTGCGGGCGTTGAAGCCGGAACTGGACCGCTTCCTGGGCACCTACGCGCCACTGTTCGGCCGGGAGCAGAACGCCTCCCACGCGCGGGTGTTCGTCCAGGGGTTGCTCCACGGCGGCGACCGCCGCAACGCCGAGAACATCGCCGAGGCCATCGACGGCCCGCCCGTCCGCACCCTCCAGGCGTTCCTCGCGACCGGGGCCTGGTCGGACGCCACCGTCCTCGCCCAGATGCGGATCGACCTGCTCGCCGTGCTGGCCGACGACGACGCGGTGGTCAACGCCGACGAGACCGGCTTCCCCAAGAAGGGGACCAAGTCCGTCGGCGTCAAGCGGCAGTACTCGGGCACGCTGGGCCGCACCGACAACTGCCAGGTCGGCGTGTTCCTCCACTACGCGTCGGCGCACGGGCACGCCTTCCTGGATCGCCGGTTGTACCTGCCCGAGGAGTGGGCCGACGACGCCGAGCGGCGAACCGAGGCCGGGGTGCCGGGAGCGGTGGTGTTCCGCACCAAACCGCAGTTGGCTCTGGAAATGGTGCGGAACGCGGTCGCGACCGGGGTGCCGTTCCGCTGGGTGGGCGGGGACAGCGTGTACGGGGACAACCCGACGTTCGCATCGGGGGTGCGGGACGTGGGCAAGTGGTACGTCGTCGATGTGTCGTGCGACGTGCACGTGTGGACCGACGAGCCGACGGTGATCCCGGCGGACGAGCGACCGCGACCGACGCGGGGACGGACGCCGACGCGACCGCAGGTGATCGGCACCAGTCGACGGGTGGACGAGGTGGTGGCGGCGTTGCCGGCGGGTGCGTGGCGGCGGGTGAGCGTCGGCGAGGGGAGCCAGGGGCCACGGTGGTACGAGTACGCCGACGTGCCGGTGTGGTTCCGCGAGGACGGGTTGCCCGGTCCCGCGGAGCGGTTGCTGGTGCGGCGGTCGCTCGGCCAAGCGGCGGAGGTCAAGTACCACCGGTCGAACGCCCCGGCGGCGATCCCACTGGCGAAGTTGGCGGCCGTTCGCGGCCTGCGGTGGACGGTCGAGGAGGACATCCAGACGGGCGAGGGCGAGTGCGGACTGGACGAGTACGAGACGCGCGGATGGGTGGGGTGGCACCACCACACGGCCCTGTCGATGCTGGCTCTGGCGTTCCTCGTGCTCCAGAAGCGGCGGTTGGGGAAAAAAACACGCCGGCCTGACGGTGCCCGAGGTGCGGGCGGTGTTGACCCACCTGCTGGACGTGCGGGCGTGGGACGAGGGCGAGATCCTGACGTGGTCCCGGTGGCGACGCGAGCGAAACCGGCGGGCGGCGGAAAGTCACCGCAAACGCCGCCGCGCCGATCTGCGCCGGCGAAGTAGGACCAAGAAGGCTGCGCTGTAGTACTAGGACAAGTCCGAGGACGACCTGCGGCCGCTCAACGGCAACTCGTCGAGACGAACTGCACCTTCGCCGCCAAGGGCAAGTGGCTGTTCGACATCGAACTGAACGGCGAGAAGGCGGCCGAGAAGGTGGACGTGTTCACCGTGGCCGGCGGGCAGTCGAAGCCCTGACAGTTCCGCAAAGTGGTGGACGTGACCGGCCGCGAAGTGGAGGTGGAATTGCTCGCCAACCCGACCGGGCCGGCGATCAAGGGGATCGAGATCCGCGGGTTGCCCCCGAAGTGAGTCGGTTTCATGGTCCGCGACGGGGGTCGGGGCGTGCGATATACCTCACGCGGGTGAGGTTGAGGCTGGGTGAAGGGTCTCGAAGCGGAGGGTGAGGAGGGAAGCCATGGCGTCGCGGTGGGTGGTGCCGAGTCGGTCGAGCGTGTCGTCGATGGCGGCTTTGAATGCCGGGTAGTCGGC
>JANNVG010001083.1:0-4211 GCA_031414395.1 Fimbriiglobus sp. | reverse complement strand
GTCGCGCCGTTCGCCAGTCGCCTGTCGCCTACCGCCGCTTCTTCGCCGGGCGGTCCTCGTCGTCGTCTTCCTCCTCGTCGTCGTCGTCTTCCTCCTCCTCGTCGTCGTCCTCGTCCTCGTCCTCGTCCGTCCCGCGTTCGGCGGCGGCGATCTTGGCGGCCAGTTCGTTCGGCCGCGACGCCTTCAGCAGCACCTCTTCCTTCGCGCACAGCCCTTCCTTCCACATGCGGAAGAGCGACTCGTCGAGCAGGAACATGCCCTCTTTGCGGCCGGTCTGGATGGCCGAGTCGATGCGGTAGACTTTGTTCTCGCGGATCAGGTTGGCGATGGCCGGCGTCACCACCATCATCTCGTAGGCGGCGATCACGCTCTCCGGGATCTTCGGCAGCAGGCTCTGGCTGAGTACGCCCATGAGGGCGGTGCTCAGTTGCGTCCGCACCTGGTCTTGTTGGTCCTTCGGGAACACGTCGATGATCCGGTTGACCGTGCTGGCCGCCCCGGAGGTGTGCAGGGTGCCGAAGACCACGTGGCCCGTTTCGGCCGCCTCGATGGCCGCGTGGATCGTCTCCAGGTCGCGCATTTCGCCCACCATGATCACGTCCGGGTCCATCCGCAACGCCCGCCGGATGCCCTCCTTGAAGTCCGGCACGTCCACCCCGATCTCCCGCTGGTTCACCGTACACTTCTTGTGCTTGTGGAAGTACTCGATGGGGTCTTCCAGGGTGATGATGTGCCGGTCGTAGTTGTCGTTGATGAAGTTCACCATCGACGCCAGGCTCGTCGTCTTGCCGGACCCGGTCGGCCCGGTGACGAGCAGCAGCCCCCGCGGGCGGACGATGAGCGACCGCACCGCCTCGGGCATCCGCAGTTGCTCGAACGTGAGGAACTGGAACGGGATCCGCCGCAGCACCATGCCGATGCTGCCCCGCTGCTTGAAGATGGCGCAGCGGAAGCGGTACCCGTCGGTGTACTCGATGGCGAAGTCGGACCCCCCCTTCTGCTGAAGCTCCTGCTGGCAGCGGTCGGGGGTGATGGACTTCATCAGCGCGGACGTGTCGTCGGGCGTCAGGATCTTGGCGTCGAGCTTGCGCAACCGCCCGCCGGACCGCACCACGGGCGGCTGGCCGACGCTGATGTGCAGGTCGGACGCCTTCACCTGGATGACGGTGGAGAGCAGTTTCTCCATGGCCACGTTGGACAAGCGGCACCTCCGAGAGACAGGGCGGTGACTCCGACTCGGGCCGGCGAGGGCGTGCGAGCGCCGCCGCGGGTGGCCGTACCATTGTTGGTCGGCGCGAACAGACTGCCAAAAAATTCCGTGTAAGACGCGGGGCGTTCGGGCGGATACAGGGATCGGCCCCTCCCACGAGCCGCGACCGCCAGGGAGCGGGGAAGCCGACAAACTGCCCGGCCACCGCTGGCGGGCCACGAGCCGCGACCGCCCGGGAGCGGGGGGTCGTTCCCCCGCTCCCAGGCGGGCGCGGCTCGTCGCGTTACGCCCCCGTGAGCGCCTTGTCTTCGATGCCGTGGCAGTTCACCAGCACCTCGTCGGGCGTGGTGGTCCCCTTCACCACCTTCAGCACCGCATCTTCCCGCAGCGTCTTCATCCCGCCGGCGCGGGCCTTCCGCCGCAGTTCCTGGGCCGGCGCCTGGGCGAACGTCAGTTCCCGCAACTGCGAGGTCATTCTCATCATTTCGAACACCCCGAGCCGCCCGCGGTAGCCCGACTGCCGGCAGTGCGAGCACCCCCGCCCCTTCATGAACGTGCCTTTGGCGATCTGCTCCTGGCTCAGCCCGCACGCCCGCAGTTGCTGCTGGTCGAACTGGGCCGGCTCCTTGCACTTCACGCAGTTCACCCGCACCAGCCGCTGCGCCATGATGGCGATGACGGAGCTGGCGATGAGGAACGGGGCGACCCCGATGTCGATCAGACGGGTTACGGCGGCGGGCGCGTCGTTCGTGTGCAGTGTACTGAACACCAAGTGTCCCGTCAGGGAGGCCTGCACCGCGATCTCGGCCGTCTCCTTGTCGCGGATTTCGCCGACGAGGATGATGTTCGGCGCTTGCCGCAGCATCGAGCGGATGATTCGGGCGAAGTCCAACCCGATCTGGTGTTTCACCTCCACCTGGTTGATGCCCGGCAGGTAGTACTCGACCGGGTCTTCGGCGGTGATGATCTTGCGGTCGGGCCGGTTCATCTCGTTCAGTGCGGCATACAGCGTGGTCGTCTTGCCCGACCCGGTCGGCCCGGTCACGAGGAAGATGCCGTTCGGCCGCTTGATCATCGACTGGAACCGCAGGTAGTCTTCCTCGTTGAAGCCCAGGTCGCGGATGCCGACGGAGATGTTTCCGCGGTCGAGAATCCGCATGACGGTGCTTTGACCGTGGACGGTGGGCAGTAGGCTCACCCGCATGTCATAATGCTTACCTTGAAGCTGAAGTTTGATCCGCCCGTCTTGCGGGCGGCGCTTCTCCGAGATGTCGATACTCCCCATGACCTTCAAACGGGCGGTCATGGGCGTGTGCAGGCGGCGGGGCACGGCGTCGCGCTCGACCAGGATGCCGTCGATGCGGTAGCGGATCCGCACGCGGTCCACGAACGGCTCGATGTGGATGTCGGACGCCCGCAGTCCGACCGCCTCTTGAATGATCAGGTTGACCAGCTTGACCACCGGCGCCTCGGAGTCGCCGGCGTCGGCCAGGTTCGTGGTGGAGTCGATCTGCGTGCTGTCGATCTGCGTGCCGGTGAACTCGTTGATCATGGAGTCCATCGACTCCGTCTCGCTCTGCCCGTAGTTCTTGTTAATCGCCTCTTGAATCTGCTCCTGCACGGCCAGCACCGGCTGGATGTCCTTGTTCAGGATGAACTGCAACTTCTGGAGCGTCTCGTAGTTGGTCGGGTCGGAGGTGACGACCTTCAGCACCTGCCCTTCCAGCTCGAACGGCAGCACCACGTGTTCGCGGGCCACGCTCTCGGGCATCAGTTCGATGACGGCCTTGGGGATTTCGACGTTGCTCAGGTCGACGAACGCCATGCCGTGGAACTCGGCCAGCGCCTCCATCACCTCGCCGGGGCTGGCGTAGTTGCTCTTGATGAGCGCGTCTTGCAGCTTCACGCCGGTCCGCATGGCCAGGTCGCGGGCTTCGCTCAACTGCTCGGCGGACAGCACTTTCTTGCGGACGAGGATGTCGGTGTAGTCGTTGGCCTTGGCCATCGCGGCACGCTCCGGGGTCGCCACTGTCGCCGTTCGCTCCGCGAAAGGAGCGCCGGCCGACAGGTAGGCGGGTATCCTCTGCGAACAGAGGGGGCTGGGCAAATGAAATCGGCGCGAAACGGCTGATCCGGCCGCCCGGCGGCACGGGAGAACCCAACACGAACGACGGGCACACGAATCCGGATGACTGCAATGAAGGATACGCTGAATCTCTTGGCGGACCAAAACCACCCGCACAAGGGGAAAGTGGCCGGTGTGCCTGTGGGGGTGGGGCGAGACCCGCCCGCCGGTGCTACTCTTCCGGTATGACCGCACCCGCACTGCCGCCGTGGATGGTGTTCGCAGACGACTGGGGCCGGCACCCGTCCAGTTGCCAGCACCTCGTTCGGCATGTGCTGCCGCACCGACAGGTGCTGTGGGTGAACACCATCGGCACCCGCCCGCCGCGGCTCGACTGGGGCACGGTGAAGCGGGCCGCCGGCAAGATCAAGGGGTGGGCAAGTGCTCTGCTCGCTCCGCGAGCGGGTTCGGGAAGACCGCTCGCGGAGCGAGCAGAGCACTTCCAACACCCCACCGTCCTCTCCCCCAAGATGTGGCCGTCGTTCCGCTCGGCCTTCGGCCGCTCGCTCAACCGCAAACTGCTCCTCCGCGCGCTCACGCCGGTCGCGTCCGCGTTGTCCGCCCCGCCGGTCGTCGTCACCACGCTGCCGCTGGTTGCGGATTTGATCGGCCAGTTGCCCGCCGCACGGTGGGTGTACTATTGCGTGGACGACTTCAGCGTGTGGCCGGGGTACGACGGCGAGACGATGCTGCGGATGGAGCGCGACCTGCTGCCGAAGATCGACGCGGCCGTGACGGTGAGCGAGACGCTGAAGGCGAAACTGGCGGGCATGGGCCGCGAGTCGCTGCTGCTCACGCACGGCGTCGATTTGGACCACTGGAAGGCGGGGCCGGGTGAACCGGCGGCGTCAGCCGCCTGGGTTCATCCCACCCAGG
>JANNVG010001082.1:0-11966 GCA_031414395.1 Fimbriiglobus sp. | reverse complement strand
CCTCGTGGTCCGGCCCCCCCCCGCCGGGGCCCGCCCCCCCCCCCCCCGCGCCCCCCCCCCACCACTTCACCCGCCCGGCCGTGCCCCCATCGCCAGTTGCTCGTTGATCTCGGCGACGAGCGCCGGCAACTGGTCGATGGTGCGGATCGCCGCGTCGCACCGGGCGTCCTCGTACCGGCTCAACACCGCCTCACGCCGTTGCTCTCGCTCGGCCGCACTCAGCGCCGCGAAGTCCGCCTCACTCAGCCCCATTTCGTTGCTGCTGTCCACCACGCCCACGCTCCACACGCCGGCGTTGTGCCCGTCCTCGATGTCGATGACCGTGTCGCCCACCTTCACCACCGCGGCGGGCGGGTACACGCCGGTCGCCTCCATCGCCCGGAAGATCATCCACGGGGCGGGGCGGCCGGCCGGCACGTCGTCGGCACAAATGGTGAAGTCGGGTTCGTACCCCTGCTCGCGGGCGGCGGCGTACACCACCTCGGCCGCTTCGCGGAAGTAGCCCGTGCTGGCGGCCACCTTGATGCCCCGCGCCCGCAGCTCGGCCACGCACGCCACCACGCCGGGGATGAGTGCCGAGTGCCGCTTCGCCGCGGCCACCTGCATGGGCGTCACGACGCGGTACAGGTTCTCCACGTCGGCCTCGGTCCACTCGCGGCCGTGCCGTGTCCGCCACCGCCCGCCGATCTCCGGCACTTGCAGCATGGCCCGCAGGTGGTCCTTCTTGTGCAACCCCATCGGCCCGCGGGCTTCGCCCACCGACACCGGCACGCCGGCCTCGGCGAACGCGGTCACGAACGCGCCGGCCGGGGCGAGGCAGCCGAAGTCGATGGTGGTGCCGGCCCAGTCGAACACGACCAGCTTGATTTCAGGCGATCCGGACAAGGCAGGCCTCCAGGTGCGGGCGGAACGCGGCGAACGGCGGGGTGACGCGGCCGACCACTTTCGCCTCGTCGTCTCGTTTGCGGAGGGCGACGGCGGCGGCGAAGTGCGGGTGCCGCTCGAACGCCGCCAGCGCGTCGGGCGTCATCGGCCCGCCCTGCAACCGCAGGCTGACGACCGATGGCCCGGACAGCGTGGCGAAGTACCCCGGCTCGGCCGCACACAGGTATCGCTTGGCTTCGACGTGCAACCGCACCGGCTCCGTCACGGCGGGCGTGAAGTGGCGGGCCAGGAACCGCATTCCCAGTTCCTCGTGCTTGTCGTCGAGACCGCGGTCGGCGCAGTCGTCGCCGTGGCCGTGCAGCAGGTGGCCGATGTCGTGCAGCAGGGCGGCGGCGATGTCGGCCGACGGTGCGCCGGCGTCGGCGGCGAGTGAAGCCGCTTGCAGGGCGTGTTCCAGTTGCGTGACCGCCTCCCCGCCGTACTCGGCGTGCCCGCGGGTGGCGAACAGCTCGGCGATGCGGTCGAGGGGCACGGGCGGTTCCAATCGGGAGAAGGCATGTTAAACGGAACCGGCGGCGAGGGCATCCCCCGCCGCCGGTCGGTTCACACGACTTTCACACGGCTCAGGCGCCGACGGTGATGCCGCCGGTGTAACCGCCGAACGGGGAGCCGACGGTGAACAGGTCGGAGATGCCGTTCGACACCTTGAGCACGCGGGCGGCGGCGGACTGGTTGGGGCCGGTGCCGGTGAGGATGTCGGCCAGCCCGTCGTTGTCGAAGTCGCCGACGGCCACGCTCACCCCGCCGGTGAACGTCGTCGGCCCGGCGCCGGGCTGGTACGGGACGTTGGCGAAGAAGCCGACCACTTCGGCGTTGGTGGCGCCGTCGAACGCCCGCACGTGCGGGCCGCCGCCCGGCCCGGCCCCGACCACGATCTCGGCCCGCCCGTCGCCGTTCAGGTCGCCGGCGGCCACGTTCACCCCGCCGAGGAAGCCGGAGTCGAAGGCGAAGAAGTCTCGGAGGGGGGCCACGTTCGTGCCGTTGAACACCCGCACGACCGGCTGGCTGCCCGCCGCCGTGCCGGTGATCACGTCCGAGACGCCGTCCCCGTTCACGTCGCCCGCCCCCACGTTCACCCCGTTGGTGAAGCCCAGGTTGTAGGCGAAGAAGCTCTGCATGGTGCCGAGGGTCTGCCCGTTGAACACCTTCACGTGCGGGGCGCCGGTCGCCGTCCCGGTCACGATGTCGGCGAACGTGTCCGTGTTGAAGTTGCCGACGGCCACCGTCACCCCGCCGGTGAAGGCCGCGTCGTAGGCGAAGAAGCTCCGCACCTCCGCCTGCGTCTGCCCGTCGAACACCTTCACGTGCGGGCCGCCGCCCGGCCCGGCCGCCACCACCACGTCCGACTTGCCGTCGCCGGTCACGTCGCCGACCGCCACCTGCACCGCCCCGCCGTAGCCGGGGAACGGGTTCAGGCTGAACCGCAGGGTGCCGTTCAGGTTGTACGCGTTCACGGTGGCGGGCGTGTTGCCGTTCGTGCCGACGGCGAACAGGTCGGCCTTGGCCGAGCCGAACGACGGCACCGGCGGCCCGCCCGGGTTGGTCGGGTCGGGGGTGACGGCCGTCACCGTCTCGAAGTTCAGGTGGCCGACGCTCGCCCGGTCGCCGCGGTTGGTGATGCGGGTGTGCGGCGGCCCCATGTTCGGGTCGGTGGACGGGCCGGACGAGGCCGGGCCGTTGGTGGTCACGGTGAGCGTGTCGCCCGGCGGGGACGCCGGGTTGCCGCCGTCCAGCAGCAGGTTGGTGCGGAGGGTGGGCGCGCTGGTGAACGCGTCGCCGGTGCCGGCCTCGTTGCCGCCCCGCACCCACACGTTGATGAACCCGAGCCGCCCGCCGGCCGTGCGGCCGAACTGCACCGGCCGCAACGTGCCGAGGACGGCGTTGGTGATCGTCACCCCGTCTTCGGTGGCGGAGATGGTGTCCGACCCGTTGGCCGACTGCGCCTCGCCGAACGTGGCCAGTCCGGCGGTACTCACCCCGAACACGCTGAGCACGTCGCCGGTGTTCGACCCGGTGGCGTCGCCGTTCATCACGAACCCGCCGTTCACACTGTCGAAGCTGACCGTCGTGCCCGCCCCGCCGCCCAGCCGCACCCGCCCGGACGCGGCCCCGGTGGGCAGGAACTCGACCCCCACGCCGGGGTTGGTCGGCGCGCCGAACACGCTGTTCGACACGTCGTGCCAGATCAGGCTGTTGGTGCCGCCGTACGGGATCAGGTTGAGCAGCTCGAGGGTGGAGTACTCGAGCCGCACGGGCAGCCCGCCCAGGTCGCCCGACTGCACCCCGGCCTGGTTCACCACCAGGGTGTCGTCGCCGGCGGAGCCGCCCACGTTCAGTTGGTCGAACCCGCCGTTGCCCACCACCTGGAACGTCTGCTCGTTCGCCGTGCTGACGGTCAGGGCGTTCACCTGGACCGTCGGGAAGCCGACGTTCACCGCGTCGTTGCCGGCGGTGCCGCTAAACACGGCCGCGTTCGACCCGCCGCCGCCGTTCAGGGTGACGTTCAGCGCGGCCGTGACGTCGAAGATGGCCGTGTCGTCCGCGTTCCCGGTGGTCAGGTACAGGCGACCGGCGGACAGCCCGCTGAAGTACAGTTGGCCGTTCGTTCCGAACAGGGTGCCGCCCACCCCGACCGAGTTGCCCGTCACGGTGGTGCTCGACGGGGTGAGGCTGCTGCCGTCGTCGAGGATGATCTGGTCGCCCCCCTGCCCGCCCATGGCCGCGTTCACCAGGTAGTTGACGAACTTGGTGGTGCCGCCGAGGGCCGGGCCGTTCGCGTCCACGATCAGCCGGTCGTTCCCCGCCCCGGCGTCCACGGTCAGGGCGGTCATGTTGAAGAAGCGGACCCGCTGCGGGGTGGCCGTGGTGTTCGGGGCGAGGATGATCAGTTGCGAGAAGTTGGCGAAGGTCGGGTCGGCCATCAGGTAGAAGTCGTCGTCCAGGCCGCTGCCGCCCCACAGGATGTTCGCCCCGGCCCCCTCGCCCGTGTAGATCAGGTTCTCGAACCCGCCGTTCGTGTTCACGACCAGCCCGCCGCTGATGACCAGCCCGCTCGGCGAGCCGGTGACCGTCTGGCCCTGCGGCACGGACACTTGCAGGGTGTCGTTGGTGCCGGCGCCGTCGATGGCGTTCACGGTCACGTTCGACGACGCGAACAGTTGCACGGTGTCGTTGCCCGACCCGGTGTTCGTCTCGATGGTCTGCGGGTAGGTGCCGGCGGCCAGGAGTACGTAGTCGTCGCCCGACCCGGTGAGCAGGCGGAGGGTGCTGCCGGCCACCAGCCCGGTGTAGGTGAGCGACCCGCACCCGGAGAACAGGTTGTCGCCGCCCGCTTTGTTCGCCCCGACGGTGCCGCCGTCGATGGTCGCCTGAACGTTGGCCGTCGAGCCGTTCGACTCGACGATCAGGGTGTCACCCACATCCCCGCCCATGTGGACGCCGATCGGGTAGTTGACGAACAGGGTGCTCGTCCCGCTGCCGATCTGGACCGTGTCGGCCCCGCCGTTGGCGTTCACCACGATGCGGTCGAACTGGCCGAAGGTGAACCGCCCGATCTGGCTGCCGTTGGCGGTGACGAGGACGGCGTTCTGGTCGAGCGGGTCGGCGGAGACGACGATGCTGTCGCCGGCCGCGTCGCTGGTGATGAACAGGGTGAGTGTGGCGTTCAGGGTGGGGCGGACGTCCGGGATGGACCACACGCCGCGGCCGAAGGTGGCGGCCGTCAGGCGGAAGCCGTTGCTAGCGAAGCCCAGGTCGTTCACCACCGTGTTCGGCAGGCCGCTGCCGTACTCGGACCAGACGGTGCCGGTGCCGCACACGGTGAGGGTGCGGCGGAACACCCCGCCGCGCCCGCCGGCCAGCAGGATCACGTCGTTGGTCGCCCCAATGTTCGACGTGCCCGGGACTGGGTCGAACAGGGCGATGGTGCGGATCTCGGTCGTCAGGCCGAGGCCGGACGGCAGGTCGGTGCCGGGCAGCGGGGCGGTGACCAGGCCGGCGGTCACGTCCCGCCACGCGCCCGCGCCGCTCAGGTCGTTGGCGTTGGTCGTCTCCCACACCCGCCCGCCCCGCGCGATGAACATGTGCCGCCAGTCGTCCGGGTCGAACTCGATGTCGGTCACCTCGCCGGTGCCGAGCGGCGGGGTCAGGTTGTTGAAGGTGGGGCCGACTTCGCCCCGCACCCACAACTGGCCGGTGCTGGTGCCGACGGCCATCACTTGGTTCAGTTGGCTCTGGATGCCGCCCGGCCGCTGGCCGCTGTACTTCATCGTCCGCACCCGCCCGGTCATCCCTCCCGGCGTGACGTTCCGCACGATGAACCCGGTGACGCCGTTCGGGTCGGAGTCCTCGTACACGCTGGTCAGGCCGTACACCGCCCTCGTCGGGTTGGTGGCACTCAGCTCCATCACGATCCGCGCGCTCGCGTCGCGGAACAGGTTCCCGTCGGTCAGCGTGATGCCCGAGAGGGGGGTGTTGGTGGTGAAGGCGTTGGCGAAGTTGAGTGTCGTGTCGTCGCCGGCGACCCCCCGCAGGGTGTTGTTCGGAAGCATTTCGCGGCGGCGGACGTTACCGAAGTTGTTCGAAGCCGTGTACCGCACGGAGAACCCGGAGCCGGCGAACGAGCGGTCGTCCACCACCGACTCGTACGCGTGCTCCTGGTCCCGCTGGCGGTTGCGGTCGGCCGCGCTGGTGATCGAGCGGTACGTGTTGCTGAGTGCGGTGTTCGACTCGATCGCGCCGGTGTCCTGGGTGGCTCCCACGACCACGTTCGAGATGGTGTCGAAGGCGGCGTCGTAGAACTGGCCGAGTGACAAGTTGCCGTTGGCCGACACCCAGTTGCCCGACCCGGTCAGGTTCGTCCGCCGGTACACGCCGGTGCCGGTGGCGATCCACATGTTGCCGGCCGCGTCGAAGATGAGCTCGCGGGTGTCCGCACCGGGGGCGGTGCGGGTGCCGGTGTTGTTGTTCGTCCCGCTGTCGGTCAGAGTCGTCCACTGTGTCGAGTTGCTCTCGTTCGCCCCAAACCCCGTCGGGTTGACGCTCAGGTTGCCGACCCACACCGACCCGGTGAACGTGGTCGGGCCGTTGTACGTCGAGGCCGGCAGGAGGGGGGTCGTCTGGTCGAAGTTCCACTGCCGACTGTCGCCGCCCAGGTACACCTCGAAGGGAGACGTGCGGCTGGCCTGGATCTGGAGGAATTCGGGGTTCTCACCCGACGACGCGCCGACCACCCGCACCCAGTTGCCGGGGATGGAGCCGAAGGGGGGCGGGGCACCGTAGGCGAGGGCGGTGAAGTTGCCGGTGCCGCCGGTGATGGTCAGGCCGCGGAGGGTGAAGGTGTTGGGGCCGGTGACGTCCACCAGGTAGTAGTTGTTGGTGTTCTCGATGACGATCGGGCCGTTGGGCGGCGGGTCGAACATGGCTACGCCGGTCATGGCGTCGTAGCTGAGGATGCGGGTGATGTTGCCGGACACCCGCACCTTGTCGCCGCTCTGCAACCGATGCTCGGGCCCGGTGGTGACGGTCACCACGCCGGAGGTGGTGTTATTGTTGAACGCCCCCCGGAGGGCGGCCGTCTCCTGCCGCGGGGCGTCCAGGCGGATCCACGTGCCCCCCTGGTTGGGCGAGTAGCAGATCGACGACACGTTGCCGGCACGACTCTCCCAGGCGTACTGGAAGCCGACGCCGGTCGTCGCCCGCTCGTTCAGGACCGTGTCGATCGGGTCAACGGTCGGGTTCGAGTTCGACACCGCCACGTACACCTGGTTGTCGAACGCGCCGGCGTCCCGCACGCTCACCTGCACGTTCACCGTCCGCGGGCTCAGTTGCATCTGCGGGTCGGTCACGGTGCCCCAACTGGCCCCTCCGTCGTCCGACCGCCACACGTGGTTCGTGCCCAGCCCGGCGCCCGGCTTGGTCGCCAGGTACAACTGGTCCCGCAGCCGCGAGTTCTCGGCCAGGTCGTACGCCCCCTGGTCGAACGCGCGGGTCTGGAAGGTCTGCCCGTTGTCGATGGTGCTCGGGTACACGTTGGCGAACGTGGCCCCGTTGTTCGTGCTGCGGAAGGTGCCCAGGTCGGTGGCGACGATCATATACCCGCCGCGGAGGACGACGTTCGTCACCAGCTTGCCGGCGATGTTGTTGTTCAGCACCGTCCAGGTGGGCGTGGCGGCCAGGGCGTTTTCGGTGTACAGCACGCCGATGCGGTCGCCGCGGATGCGGGCCTCCTGGTTCCCCAGGGTGCCGATGGTGGTGGTGCCGGGCTGGTCGGCGGTCGACCCGATGCCCGCCAGTAGGCGGTTCGGGTTGTCCGGGTCGATGGTCAGGTCGGACACACTGAGCGAGGCCAGCGCGTCGGTCAGCGGCACCCAGATGGGGCTGGCGTCCAGGGCGTTTTCGGTCCGCCACACCCCGCCGTTCACCCCGGCGGCGAACATGGTGGTCGCCAGGGTCGGGTGCGGCACCAGGGCGGACACTGCCCCGATGGCCGAGTTGGTCGTGATCCCCCGCACCTGCCCGCCGGTCACGTTGTTCGGCCCGATGTCCTGCCAGTTGGCGATCTGACTGAGGGCGGCTGTGACGGCCGGCACTTCGCGGGCTTCCAACCGCTCGAGCGTGGGCAACCAGCGGGTGAGTTTCATGGCGTCCGTTGTCCGGGGGGCTGCACGCATGGTGGGGGGGTTCGGTAAGAGGCACGATCCGTGACGGATCGGATGGTACGAAGGAGGTCAAGTCCTGGAGGCGGCCCGGGGCGGGTTCGGCGGCAAGTCGTCTCGTCTCATGTCGGCCGGCGGTGGGATCGCTCTGTGTGGTGGACGACCGGGGAGGTCGCGGTTAACGTTTCCGCGGTCGGTTCGACCGCCCCAACACGGCACAGGCGGGAAATCCGTCCGCACCGTTCAACTCATGCAACCCGGAAAGCCGATACAAGTTCTCACACGGTGCCCGCAGTCCCGCCTGGGACAGTCCGTCGGGCGGTCGGCTCAGGAGGGTCGAGTTATGCAGTCCCGCCCGTTTGGGGCAATTCTGGCGGTCCTCGTCGGCGTCGCCGCCGCGTCCGCCCAGCCCGCCCCGATTCCCGATCCGCCGCCGTCGGTCGCGTTCCCGGAATACGGGAATCCCGCGGTGTCGGATGCGGAGATTTCGACTGCGGGGTTCGCGGGCGGGCCGCAGCCGTACCGCTGGTGGCTGTCCGCCGAGTACCTGCTCGGGTTCACCCGCAACACGAGCGGGCCGTCGGTGGTGTCGGCCGGGCCGCAGGCGACCGGCGGTATCGTCGGGCTGCCCGGCACCCGCCTGCTGGTGTCCGACGTGCCGGACCTGGGCGGCGTTTCGGGCGCCCGGTTCGGCGGCGGGGCGTGGCTGGACAGTTGCCGCGCCTACGGGGTGGAGTGGGGCGTCTTCTTCCTGCCCCGCCAGCAGGCCACGAGCACGTTCCAGGCCGGGGCGGGTGAGATTCTGGCACGCCCGTTCTTCGATACAGCGTTCAACACCGAAAACTCACGCCGCATTTCGGCCCCCGGCATCGCCAGCGGGAGTGTGACCACCACTTCCCGCTCGCTCTTCTGGGGGGCCGAGCTGGGCGCCCGCCTGCGGGTGGTCGAGACTCCGACGCTCAGCCTGGAGCAACTGTTCCACTTCCGGTACTACGCGCTGGAAGAATCGTTCGAGGCGGAAGACACCTCGACCGCACTGGGCGGCGGGTTGGTGGCGTTCAACGGGCAACTGTTCCCGGCCCCGGCGCGGGTGCGGGTGAGCGACTACTTCGGGGTGATCAACCGCTTCTACGGCGGGTCGGCCGGCCTGCGGCTGATCTGGACGCCGGGGCGGTGGGAGGTCCGGCTGGACGGGCGGATGGGCGTGGGGGCGGTGGAACAGAGCGTCACCCTCGCCGGGTTCACGCGGCTGGAAAACGCGGGCGCGACGGCCACCGTCTCGCCCGGCTTCTACACGGCCGCTCAGGGCACCGGCGTGTCCCGCCACTACCGCCTGTCGCTCGCCCCGGACGTGTCCGCACGGGTGGGCTACCGGCTGACCGACTGGCTGATGCTGACGGCCGGCTACCAGTTCGCGTACATGACCAACGTGGCCCGGCCGGGCGACGTGATCTCGCGGCGGATCAACTCCGCGCAAATCCCGTCGAGCCAGAACTTCGGGGCGGCGGCACCCCCGGTGCCCGGCTTCCCGACGATCGTGTCGAGCGACTTCTGGATGCACGGGCTGACCGCCGGCCTGATGCTCACCTTCTGACCGCCGAACGCGACGCACGCGGCGGGGTTCGCTCCCTACGGGTAACCCGACCGGAGCCGACCCCGCCGCTCGATTTGTAACTACACCCGCACCCGCGGGCCGTACTTCGCCCGCAACTGCTTCTTCACCTCGCGGCCGAGTTCGTTCGTCTGCACTTCCAGTCGCCGCAACTCGTCGCCCCACTCGGCGTTGAGCAGCGCCCGCCCGCTCGTGTCGGTCAGGTGGTTCCGCGACAGGGTCAGCACCCGCAGCCCCTTCAGCCACCCCGCCCGCGAGAGCACCTGCCCGCCGGACGCCGAGATGCCGTTCTCGCTCAGGTTCAATTCTCGCAGCTCGCCGAACCCGCGGGCGGCGGCCAGCACCCGCACCCCGCCCAACCCCAGCGCGTTCCCGCTCAGGTCGAGGGTGTGCAGCTTGGACAGGTGGGGGGACGACACAAGGGCGGCCGTCGTCTCGGGGTCGATGCGGTCGCCGGCGAGCGTCAGGTGTGTCAGGTTGCCGACGAGCGGCGAGGCGAAGAGCGTTCGCAGTTCGTTCAGGATGGGGCACCGCCCGCAGGTACACATGACCGACAGGGTCAGGTCGGCCACCTTGCCCAACTGCGGCGAGCGGAGGATGCCCGACACCTGCCCGGAGCCGTGTTCGAGGTCCACCGCCCGCACCGTCGGGGCCAATCGAAACAGGTCGTCGGCCACCTGCCCGAACCGCTGGGCCGACACCTTCACCGCGTGCAGGAACCCGCGGCGGAACTGCCAGTCGGTGCCCACTTGAGCGGCCCGCACCTCGGCCGTCCACGCCTCGCGGTTCTGCCGCAACAGGCTGGTCGCCCGCTGGGTGAGTGCCGCCCGGCGGTCGTCGTCGGGCGAGCAGCGTTCCAGTTCACACTGCGTGCGGATGAACTCGGCCCGCGCCGCCGCCCCCGGCGTGTCGCTCTCGTCCAGGAAGTCGGCGTACACCAGCCGCGGCAGGTCGTCGTCCGGGGACGCGACGATGGCGGCAATGAACGCGGCGTGGTCGTGCATCGGGGGTTCCCTTCCGACACGGTGTAGTTTACGCCCACGACCCGGCACTACAACAGCGGCATGGAATTGAACGGGGTGCCGGTCGCCGACACGTTCGCGGAAGCGTTCCCGATGACGGCCGCCCGGCTCGTCATCACGGCCGTGTCGCCGGAGTGGGCGCGGACGGCGGCGGTGGCGGCGACCGGGTACGCGGCGAGCGTCATCGGCTGTGATGCCGAAGCCGGCATCGAGCGCGAGCTTTCCCCGGCCGACACGCCCGACGGCCGACCGGGGGTGTCGGTGCTGCTGTTCGCGTTCAGCCGCGACGCCTTGCAGAAGGCGCTGATGAACCGCGTGGCGCAGTGCGTGCTGACGTGCGCCACCACCGCGGCGTTCAACGGGCTGGCCGGCGACGCCGGAAAGACCATCCAGGTGGGCGGCCACCTGCGGTACTTCGGCGACGGCTGGCAGATCAGCAAGCTGGTGAACGGCGTGCGGTACTGGCGCATCCCGACGATGGACGGCGAGTTCGTGTGCGAAGACACGTTCGGTACGGTGAAGGGCGTGGCCGGCGGCAACCTGATCTTCCTCGGCGACACGCAGGCGAACACGCTAGCGGCGGCCGAACGTGCGGTGACGGCAATGCGGAGGCTGCCCGGCGTGATCCTGCCGTTCCCCGGCGGCGTGGTGCGGAGCGGCAGCAAGGTGGGGAGCAAGTACAAGGCGCTGCGGGCGAGCACGAACGAGGCCTATTGCCCGACGCTCCGCGGGGTGGTGAAGTCGGAACTGCCCGACGGCGCACACGCGGTGTACGAGGTGGTGGTGGACGGGCTGACGCTGGCCGACGTGGAAGCGGCGATGCGGGCGGGGATGACCGCGGCGGCCGACGGGCCGGGGCTGACGCGGATCACCGCCGGCAACTACGGCGGCAAGCTCGGCCCGCACCACATCCACCTGCGGAAGCTGCTGTGACAGGCGAACCCGGCCCGCAAGGGCCGTGGGGGCGTGGGGATGGGAAGATCACCCACGGCCCTTGCGGGCCGGGTTCGCCCAGAAGGACGGATCGCGTCATGGGCTTTCTCCTCACCCTCCGCACGCCGTCGCCGGTCCCACTCGAAGTGGACGGCATCCTGCCCGCGCGCGTCGCCGGCCTGTCCGCGCTCGACGTGGCGAAACTGCCACTTCTGCACGGCAACCGCACCGAACCGCTCGGCGAACACTTCGACGTGTCCATGTCCGCGCTCGCCGACATCCACTTCGCCGGGGACACGCGGAACGTCCACGGCATCGGCCGGCAGATGACCGGCGGGTCGGTGTTCGTCGAAGGCCGTGCCGGTCGCCATGCCGGAGCACAGATGAGCGGGGGAACGTTGACTCTGGACTCCGGGTGCGACGACTGGCTCGGCGCGGAGATGAAAGGCGGACACATCGAGGTGCGGGGCAGGGCGGGCGACTGCGTCGGGGCGGCGTACCGCGGGTCGCGGCGGGGGATGACGGACGGGACGATCCTCGTTCGAGGCAGTGTTGGACATGAGGCCGGCTTGCTGATGCGCCGCGGGCTGATCGTGGTGGAAGGGAGTTGCGGCGAGTTCGCCGGGGCGAGCATGATCGCCGGCACGCTGGTGGTGAAGGGAATGTTGGGGCGCCGCGCCGGGGCCGGGATGAAGCGCGGCACGCTGCTCGCGCTCGGCGGGGTGGACGAAGTGGCGCCGGGCTTTCGGTACTCGTGCGAGTACGAGCCGGCGTTCCTGCGGGTGCTGTTGAAGGCGG
>JANNVG010001081.1:0-4818 GCA_031414395.1 Fimbriiglobus sp. | reverse complement strand
AGCCGTCACACGCTCCACGCCGGCTTCCCAGGCACCACCCCCACTCCGACTCTCGGCGAGAGTCGGCCACCCGGTAAAATCACCCCATGAACTACCCCGCCGAACTGACCGTCACCCCTCTCGTTCGCCCGCCGCACGTCGTCGTCTCCGTGCCAGGCAGCAAGAGCATCACCAACCGCGCGCTCGTGCTGGCAGCGCTGAGCAGCCGTAACGGGCCGTGTACGCTCACCGGCGCGTTGTTCAGCGAAGACACGGAAGTGATGGTGGCGTGTCTGGAGAAACTCGGCTTCCACATCGATGCCGACTGGACGGCCTCGACCGTCACCGTTCACCGCAACACGACGGGCCGCATCATCCCCGCCACCTCTGCCGACTTGTACGTCGCCAACTCGGGCACTACCGTGCGGTTCCTCGCCGCAATGGTCAGCCTGGGGGAAGGGACTTACCGCCTAGACGGCGTGCCGCGGATGCGAGAGCGGCCGATTCAGGACTTGCTCGACGCGCTGAACCAGCTCGGCGTCAGTGCGACAAGTGACGCCGGCACGGGATGCCCGCCGATCACCATCCGCACCACCGGCTGGCGCGGCCACGAGTTGACCGTCCGCGGGGGCGTGAGCAGTCAGTTTCTATCCGGCCTACTGATGGCCGCCGCCTGGAGCCGTACCGACGATCAGGAAGTGCTCATCCACCTCGACGGTACGCTGGTGTCGGTGCCCTACATCGACATGACGCTGGTGGTGATGGAACCGTGGGTGAACGAAGCCGGCTGGGACGACAACGACGACGGCTTTCTGGTCTGCCCGGACTTGCTCGACCCGCCTGCCGAGTACGCCATCGAACCCGACGCCTCGGCGGCGTCGTACTTCTTCGCGGCGGCGGCCATCACTGGCGGGAGCGTGACCGTTCGCGGGATGAAGCGGGACATGCTGCAAGGCGACGTGAAGTTCGTCGAGTGCCTACAAGAGATGGGCTGCGAGGTCGAGTACGGCGACGACGGCATCACTGTCCGCGGTCGCACGCTCCGCGGCATCGACACCGACATGAACGACATCAGTGACACCGTCATGTCACTGGCGGCGGTGGCCTGCTTCGCCGACGGCGCGACCACGATTCGCAACGTCGGGCACATCCGCCACAAAGAGACCGACCGCATCGCCGCCGTCGCCACCGAGCTACGGAAACTCGGTGCGGAAGTGGACGAGTTCCCCGACGGCCTCCGCATCACCCCCCGCCCGCTGACGGGCTGTGCCGTGGACACGTACAACGACCACCGCATGGCCATGAGCCTGGCGCTGATCGGCCTGAAGGTGCCGGGCGTGGTGATTCGCAACCCCGGCTGCGTGGCCAAGACGTACCCGGAGTTCTGGCAGGACTTCGCCCGACTCGGTGAACCGGCGGTGTGAGCCGCGTGGGACTCGTTCCACCCAGCGGCTCACGCGCGACGGCGTGCGCCCGTCCCCCACATTCTTCTCGGAGGACTCCGGATGACCCGACCCGTTCTCGCCGCCTGTATCTGTTCCCTGACCTTCGGAGGGCTTGCCGTGGCCGCCGACGCAACCCCGCGCCTGCCGCTCCTGACCAACGAACAGGCGTGGAAGAAGCTGCCCGACGCGCCCGGTAAGGCAGAGCCGCTGCCGGCGTGGGCGCAGGCGCTGGCCGGGTGGCAGCCGATCACCACTGCCCGGATGCTCGAACTGGACGCCCTGCACCGCACCGGCGACCGCCTCGACGCCCGCTCCCGCGCCCTCGTGCGGTGGGCCGCCGCCGACGCCAACCGCTGCGCATACACGAAGGCGATGGCCGAGGCCGACTACCGGCGGGCGGCCGGCCCCACCGCCGACCTCGCCGCGATGATGAAGTCGCCCGACAAGCTGCCCGAGGTGGACCGCCTGGGAGCCGCCTTCGCCCGCAAGATGATGCTGAACGCCGCCGGCGTGACCGATGCCGAGGTGAAGTCGCTCATCACCCTCATCGGCGACGAACGGCTGGTCGCCCTCGTCGCCCTGCTCGCGCACGCCAGCTTCCAGGATCGCGTGATTCTGGCGCTGAACGTGTCGCCGGAGCAAGGCGGCGTTCCCGCACCGGTGTCGGTCAAGTTCGGTCGGCCCAAACCCGCGACGACGGCCAAGCCGGCCGACTCGCCGACGCCGGTGACGGAAGCGGTGGCCCCGTCGGACGCCTGGGCGCGAGCGCGGAAGGGGCTGGACGAACAGAAGAAGCGGCCGGGGCGGATCGCCGTGCCGTCCGACGAGTGGGTGACGAAGCGGGTGGGCAAGGAACACCCGTCCCTGTGGCAGAACGGCATCCTGTGGAGCCGCGTGTGCTACGGCCACCAGCCGGAGTTGACCGACGCCTGGTTCGACACGGCCAACGCCTTCCGTCAGGAGGCCCAGCCCGACCCGACGTTCAACAACGCGGTGTTCTGGACGGTGACGGACTCGCTCAACTGCTTCTACTGAATGGGCCACGCCGAGATGATCCTCGCGGTCGCGGGGAAGAGTGCGGACGAGGTGGCGGCCGAGACGAAGCGGCTGGCCGGCGGCGGGGCGGGGCTGACCGCGGTGGAGAAGGCGGCGTTCGCCTTCGTCCGCAAGCAGGCGGCCGAGCCGTGGGCGGTCACGGACGCCGACGTGAGCAAGCTGGAAAACGAACTGGGCAAGGACAAGGCGTGGCAGGTCATCTGGTGGGCCGCCCGCTGCCACTACATGACGAAGGTGGCCGACGCCTTCCAACTGCCACTCGAACAGGACAACCCGTTCCGGGCCATGCCCGGCGCGAAACCACTGGATAAAAAATAGTGCCACCACGAATCACACGAATCACACGAATGAAGAGAACAAAGGTCAACGTAGCGAGAAGGGAGGGGGTTCTCCGCGCGCTGCGACTGCGGCGGTGAAACCTCTCCCTTCTTCATTCTTCTGCCTCGATTCGTGAGATTCGTGAGATTCGTGGTGAACCGTCTTCTCCCTCCCCAAGGTGGACCCGATGAGACTCTCCCTCCCGCTCGCGGCCGTGTTCGCCGTGGCCGTTCCACTCCTCGCCGCCGACCCGCCCAAGCCGCTCAAGCTGCCCGACGGGGTGGACGTGGGGACACTGACCGACAAGGAGACGGCGGCGAAGCTGGCCGAGCAACTGGAGAAGGAGTACCCGGAGCCGCGAAGTGAAGCGGCGAAGATGCTCGTCGCCATCCTGCGGGGGTCGCAACTGGACGGCCGCGACGGTTGGTTCGGCCCGGCCGAATCGCGGTACTCGTTCCGCTGGCTGGCCGAGCGGAGCAAGCTGGACGCCAAAGCCGAGGCCATCAGCAAGGAGCAGTTCGCCGGCACCGCCGAGCAGTTCGCCGCCCTCGACCGCGACGGCGACGGCAAGCTCGCCCCCGCCGACCTCGACTGGTCCGACCGCAGCCCGTATGTGATGCGGGCGAACATGTTCAACCAGCTCTTCCGCCGCATGGACCAGAGCGGCGACGGCCGACTGACGAAGGAGGAGTTCGACACCCTGTTCAAGCGGCTGGCGAAGGACGGCGACCACTTCACCGCCGACGACTTCCGCCGCGCGATGACCCCCCGCGGGCCGTCGGGGTTCGCCCCCGGCGACGCGCCGAGCATTCCCACGCTGGTGAAGGGGCTGTTCGGCAACGAGATCGGCGCCATGAGCGAGGGGCCGAAGGTGGGCGATGCCGCTCCCGACTTCACACTGAAGACGCCCGACGGCAAGGACACCGTGCAGCTCTCCAAGCTGACCGGCACCAAGCCGGTAGTGCTGGTGTTCGGCAACTTCACCTGCGGGCCGTTCCGCAGCCTGTTCCCCGACGTGGAGGCGGTGGCCAGGCGGCACGCGGACGCGGCCACCTTCGTGATGGTGTACGTGCGGGAGGCCCACCCGACGGACGGCTGGAAGATGGAGCAGAACGCGAAGATGGGCGTGACCGCCAAGCAGCCGACCACCTACGCCGAGCGGGTGGACGTGTGCGAGCAGTTCAAGAAGGCGCTGAAGCCGGGGCTGACGCTGGCGGTGGACGGCATCACCGACCCGGCCGGCACCGCGTACAGCGGAATGCCCGCGCGGCTGTACGTCATCGACCCGAAGGGGAAGGTGGCGTACAAGGGCGGTCGCGGGCCGTTCGGGTTCAAGCCGGGCGAGCTGGAGCAGGCGCTGGTGATGTGCCTGTCCGAGGGCACCCCGGCGAAACCGCCGGCGGACAAGTGACGCCGGCCGGCGGCGGGCCAATCCACCCGCCGCCTGTAAGACTTCGCCCCGGCCGCGGCATTTCCTTGCGTCCCCCCACCCGGTGCGGTACTGTCTTCTCTGCTCACATCACCCGCCCTTGAGACTCCGAGACATGGTCCGCTCTGAAGCGTTGCTGGCCGATGAATTCTTTCAGGTGAGGCGGCACGGCGACGTGGCCGTAGTCATCCCCTCGCCGGAAGTGGAGCAACTGCCCGAAAGTCTGATGCAGCCGGCGGCCGCCTTGCTCCTGTCGCCGTTGAAGGCAGACCCGCCGTCGAACGTGATCGTGGACCTGACCGGCGTGCGGTACTTCGGGTCGGCGTTCATCACCCTGTTGTTGCGGCTGCACCTGATCTCCAAGCAGCAGGGGAGCGAGCTGATTCTGAGCGGCGTGAACAGCCGCATCCGCGAACTGCTCCGCACGACCGCCCTGGACACCATCTGGGCGCTGTACGAGACCCGCCAGGAGGCGCTCGACGCGCTCGGCGGGTCGGACTGACCAGGACTGGAACCGGGAACGCAGTGACCGGGTGGACAGAAACGGGAGTGGGAACGGCGTGACCGGGTGGGGCAACTCACCCGGTCACG
>JANNVG010001080.1:0-2456 GCA_031414395.1 Fimbriiglobus sp. | reverse complement strand
ACCATGAACTTGCCGCACGCCGGACAGACGGTCGTCGTCACCTCCGGCCCCATGCTCTCCTTGCCGTCCTCCCCCCGCTTGTACGGGCACGGGCTTTCCTCGTCCTTCCACCCGCTGCACCCGATGAACTGGTTGCCCGTCTTGCGGCTGAACATGGCCAGCAGGGGCCGGCCGCACTTCGGGCACGCCTCGCCGATCTCGATGCCCTTCTGCGACGGCATGTCGGTGTCGGCCTTCGCCAGCGCCACCGAGAACTGGGCCCAGAACTCGTTCAGCACCCCCTCGAAGGTGTGCTCGCCGGTCTGGATGCCGTCGAGTTCCTCCTCGAAGTGGCGGGTGAACTTCAGGGCCATGACGGTCGGGAAGTGCTCGGCCAGCAGGTGCGTCACCCGCTTGCCCACGGCCGTCGGGTAGAAGCGGCGGTCGCGCTGTTCGGCGTACCCGCGGTCCTGGATGGTCTCAAGCGTGCTGGAATACGTGCTCGGCCGGCCGATGCCCTCCTTCTCCATCGCCTTCACCAGACTCGCCTCGTTGTACCGCGGCGGCGGCTGGGTGAAGTGCTGCGTGGCGAACTGGTCGAGGCGGTCGAGCGTCTGCTTCTCCTGCACCGCCGGGAGCAGCACGTCCTCGCTCTTGGCCGGGGCCATCACGCGGCGGTAGCCGTCGAATTTTTCAATCCGCCCGGTCGCGCGGAACAGTCCCTTGCCGGCGGTCACTTCAACGGTGGTGACGGCGAACACGGCCGCGGACATCTGGCAGGCGACGAAGCGGTTGTAGATGAGCGTGTACACCTTCAACTCGTCCCCGCTCAGCCCGAGGCTTTCGGCCCGCTGCGGGGTCATGGTCACGTCCGTCGGGCGGACGCACTCGTGGGCTTCTTGCGCGCTCTTGCCGCTGGCGTAGAAGTTCGGCTTCTCCGGGCAGTACCGCGGTCCGAACGTGTCGCTGATGTACCCCCGCACGGCGGTCACGGCGTCGGGCGAAATGCGGGTGCTGTCGGTTCGCATGTACGTAATCAGCGCGACCGCCCCGACTTCGCGGAGGGTGATGCCCTGGTACAACTGCTGCGCCGTGCCCATCGTGCGGCGGGTGTTGAACCGCAACCGCAGCGCCGCCTGTTGTTGAAGGCTGCTCGTGATGAACGGCGGCTGCGGCCGCTCGTGCCGGTCTTTCTGGTCCACCTTACTCACGACGAACGGCACCGACTTCAGTTCGGCGACGACGGCGTCGATGGCCGCCTCGCTGTCCAGCTTCGGGTCGCCGCCGTTCCACTTGGCCAGTTCGGTGAAGAACGCCCCCTTCGGGGCCGGCGGGATGCGCCTGGTGTCGCCCCCGCTCTTGGCCTTCGTCGGCGCGTCCGGCTGCTCGCCCTCGGCGTCGAACGACGCGGCTTCGGTGTCTTCGAGGTCGGCGTCGCCCACGTTCTCCGCACCCCCGCCCTTGCGGGCGGGGTTCGCCTCTTCCGGCTCGGCACCCCCGGCCGGTCCCTTCTTCGCCATGATCTTCGCCAACTCCGGCCTCACGGTCCACTTGATGCCGCTGCCTTGCGGGGCGAGCAGGGCCGTCAGCTTCCAGTACTCGTCCGTCTTGAAGGCGTCGATCTCCGCCTCGCGGTCCACCACCAGCTTCACCACCACCGACTGCACGCGGCCGGCGCTCAGCCCCTGGGCCACCTTGCGGCCGAGCAGGTTGCTCAGCGGGAACCCCACCACGCGGTCCATCGCCCGCCGGGCCTCCTGCGACTTCACGCGGTCCATGTCGATCTGGCCCACGTCCTTCATGGCCTGGGCGATGGCCTTCTGCGTGATCTCGTTGAAGCGGATGCGGAACGTCCGCGCCGGGTCCAGGTGCAGTTGGTCCGCGATGTGCCAGGCGATGCTCTCGCCCTCGCGGTCGGGGTCGGCGGCCAGATAGATCTTGCCCGCGCCGCGGGCGGCCTCGCCCAGTTCGTCGAGGATCTGCTGCTGGCTCCGCCGCTTGCCGCGGCCCTTCGCGTTCTTCGCCTTGCTCCCCGCGTCCACGAGGTATCGCATCTTCCAACCCTGGCCGATCTGGATGCCGCTCACCTCTTCGGTCAGCCCCTTCTGCTTGCCGGTGGCCAAGTCGCGGACGTGCCCGAAGCTGGCCATCACCTTGAACCCGCGGCCCAGGTACTTGGTAATCGCCTTCACCTTGCCCGCGCTCTCGATGATGACGAGGTCGTACCCGCCGCGAGGCGACGGGGCGGCCGGCGCGTCGTCCGCGTCCGGCCGCTTGCGGGCGGTGGCCTTGGACACGGCCGTGCTCGCGGCCTTCTTGGCGGCCGGCTTCTTGGGGGCGGGGGCGTCGGTGGTCGGCTTCTTGCGAGGGGGCACGGTCGTCGAGACCTCAGGCGGTGCGGTGGCGGGCAATCATACGGGGCGGGCAAGGGAGTGGTGATATCGCGGTGTGTAGGGTGGGTCCGCCGGGCGCTTCGC
>JANNVG010001079.1:0-2903 GCA_031414395.1 Fimbriiglobus sp. | reverse complement strand
CCGGCGAACCCCGACCGCGAGGGAGGGGGTTGAATCATGAACCAGGGGGCTGACGCCCCCCGCTCGCCTGAGCGCCACCCGCCTTCTGAGGGTTCGATCATGCTCCGCCGACGCCACCCCGCCCCCGCCGGGTTCACGCTCATCGAGCTGCTGGTGGTGATCGCCATCATCGCCGTGCTCATCGGACTCCTGCTGCCCGCCATCCAGAAGGTGCGGATCGTCGCCAAGCGGGCGCAGGCGACTAACGAGATCAGCCAGTTCACGAACGCCGCCACCGCGTTCAAGGAGGACTGGGGCCAGACGCCGCCGACCACGTTCACCATCCCGATGACGAAGGTATCGTCGGACGTGAACTTCCAACTGCTCGCCCGCAAGTACCCGCGGTGGATGGCGACCAGCCCGGACGGCACCGCCACCGGCCTGCCGAACGCCGGAATGACCCTGGTCGGCAACCAGTGCATGGTGTACTTCCTCGGCGGCCCTGGCCTGACCGGGTGGGCCCACGACGGCCCCTACGCCCCGTCGCCCTCCGCTACCGCCAAGAGCATGTACCTGGAGATTTCGCAGAACAAACTGCAAGCGGGCAACGCGCCTGGAATGGGATACGCCACTCCAAGCCCCGTTTACGTTGACCCGTTCGGCGTGCCGTACCTGTACTACGGTGCAAACGCACCCGCCCGAGGCGGAAAGTATGCCGTTGATGCCATGAACAACCCGATTCCCCAGTCCGTCGGCGGGACGCCGTATTACCCAGTCATCGAGCAGACGACCCCCCGCAAGTTCGCCAACGAGAACGGCTGCCAAATCATCTCGGCCGGTGAGAACAAGGGGTTCGGCCAGACGCTGACCACCCAATGGACCCCTGGTGCTGGCGTGTACTCTCCTGGGCAGCCGGGCGCGGACGACTTGTGCAACTTCAACGAAGGCAAGATGCTCGGCGTGAAGTAACCGCCGCCGACACCCTACACCGCACACGGAGGCCCGCTGATGTTGACCCGCCGCCACGCACTCCGGTCGCTCACGCTCCCGGCTCGCCGGGCGTTCACCCTGATCGAGCTGCTGGTGGTGATCTCCATCATCGCCGTGCTAGTGGCGCTCACCGCCACCGCCGCGTTCGGCGTCCGCCGCAACATGCAGAAGACGAACGCCGAGACCACCCTGCAGAAGCTCGACACGAAGCTGCTCCAAAAACAGAAGGACATCCGCGACCGCATCCAGGACGACGTGAAGAAGGGGACTGCGGCGGCGGAGTACGACGCGGCCAAGTCCGTCACGGGTGGGAACCCGGAGGGGGCGAAGGCGGTCATGCTGTACGCCCGGCTGCGGCAGCAACTGCCCATGTCGTTCACCGAAGCGAAGACGCCGCTCACCATCGGCAGTGGGGCGACCCTCTACACCTACCCGGCGTCCCCGACGTTCACCGGGTTGCCGAACACCGCCGGCCCCACCCTCGAGCAGTCTGCCGCCTGCCTGTTCGCCGCCGTCGGCACGACCGGGATGGAAGGTCTCGAGCAGCAGGTGGGCACCAGCCCGTTGGGTTACAAGGTGTTCACCGACGGGTTCGGCACACACATCGGGTTCATTCGAGTGGCCTATGACGGGGACGCGAACGAGTTGAACGTCGCCCCGCAGACGACCACTCCGGGCCGCGACCCGTACGACCCCGAAGGGCGGGCCGTCACCGCCCTCACTGCGCTCGCCGGGGCGCCGAACTACATTTGTGGGCCGACGTTGACCGACGCCGGCGCTTACACGACCGGCTACCGCGCGGCCGGCAACCGCAACCACACCATCGCCATCATCTCGGCCGGCATCAACCGCCAGTGGGTGGACGTTCCGGCCCCGCCGTCGAACGGCATCTTCACCGGCGACAACCTGCTCAGCTACCGCCTCCGCAAGGAAGGCGCCAAAGGGGATTGACCGATGCGCGCGACCTACCCCCGCCGCGGCGGGTTCACACTGGTCGAACTGCTGGTGGCCGTCGCCATCATGCTGGTGCTGATCGGGCTGGCCCTGCTGGTGGCCAACTCCGGCATCGTCGGCAACGCTCGCACGTCCAGCGGGAGCGACCGTATCGCCGGCTGGCTGATGCAGTCCCGCGAGAAGGCCAAGCGGGACGGCGCCCCCCGCGGCATCCGGTTCATCGTCGGCCCGGACGGCTTCTGCCGCGAGGCGCAGCTCATCGAGGTGCCCGAGCCGTACACCATGCCGGCCGGCAACTTCGTGATGATCGAGCACGTCGGCCCGCCTACGAACACCAAGCGGGTGTTCATCGTCGGGCCGAACGCGGCCGACGTGCTGTCCAACGTGACGACGGATGAAACCCTGTCCATCCCGTCCACTGGCACCATCCACCGCATCGCCGCCCCCGGCCCGTCGACCGTTGCTGGCGGCATCAACCTCGGCGGCGTCAACTACCCGGCCGTGCAAATCCCGGTCGTCAACCCCGCCCTGCTGCCCGACCTCGGCGCCGCCGCCCTGACCGCAGTTCCCGGTGCCCCCACGCCGACGTACTCCACCAGCACCTTCGGCTTCTTCCGCCAGGCCCGCCCGACGTTCGGCGAGCCGCCGTACCAGGTGCCCGACACCGTCTCCATCGACCCGAGCAACTGTGTGCCCGCGTTCACCGGCAACTTGGATGTGCTGTTCAGCCCGAGCGGGGAAGTGCAGAACACCGGCGGCCTCGGGCGGATCGTGCTGTGGACCCGCAACCCGGAGGCGTTCGCCGGAAACCCTCGGACGAGCAACGGTGGCGGCCACCGGCCCGACTACGAGACGGCCGGTGAGATGCGGCTGATCGTCGTGTATACGAAGACGGGGGCTGTGGCCGTGCAACCGGTCGCCCTGCCGCCCGGCCCCGGCCCGAACGCCGGCTTCGACCCGTACTCGACGACCAAAGACGG
>JANNVG010001078.1:0-1524 GCA_031414395.1 Fimbriiglobus sp. | reverse complement strand
GAACAGCGGGCGGGACGCCCGCGCTCCCGGAAAGGCGTGAACCCGCGGCGTGGGAATGACGAACGCATACGCAGGACTCCCGATGCGGAATGTGGTATCACGATTTATAACCACACGCGAGATGGTAATCCGTTGGGCGAGTGTGTCAAGTGGCGGGCGAGGAATATTCGCCAGTCGGGTCGTCTGCTACACTGACTGCCCCACCCGACGGAACCCCTCCCATGCGATGTCTGCTGTTCCTGCTGCTGATCGCCCCGCTCGCTCTCGCACAAAGTCCTGGCACGTCGGTCAAGCCGGTGAAGCCGGAGGACACGTGGCCCGGCTTCCGCGGGCCGACCGGCGACGGCGTGTCGGTGGCCAAGGGCGTGCCCACCACGTTCGGGGAGAAGGAGAACGTGCGGTGGAAGACGGCCATCCACGACAAAGGCTGGAGCAGCCCGGTGGTGTGGGGCGATCAGGTGTGGCTGACCACCGCGAAGGAGACGGGCGAAGAGATGTACGCCGTGTGCGTCAACCGCAAGACGGGCAAGGTGGAGCACGACCTGAAGCTGTTCACCGTGAAAAGCCCGCCGAAGATCGCACAGTTCAACTCGTTCGCCTCGCCCACGCCGTTCCTGGCGGACGGCTTCGGCTACTTCCACTTCGGCAGCCACGGCACCGCCTGCATCGAGCTGGCCACCGGCAAGCTGCTGTGGTCGGATCAGGGGATCCATTGTGACCACTGGCGGGGGCCGGCGAGTAGCCCGGTGGTGTGGGAGGATCGCGTGTTCCTCACCTTCGACGGGCACGACAAGCAGTTCTTCGCCTGCCTGGACAAGAAGACCGGCCAACACCTGTGGATGAAGGACCGGGCCATCAAGTGGAAGACGAACGACGGCGACCTGAAGAAGGCGTTCAGCACCCCGCAGGTGATCGAAGTGGACGGCAAGCCGCAGGTCATCTCCTCCGCCGCCGAAGCGACCATCGCCTACGACCCGAAGACCGGCGACGAGTTGTGGACGGTGTACCACGGCGGCATGAACGAAGCCTGCCGGCCGGTGTACGCGCACGGGCTGGTCTACCTGACGGCCGGGCACGTCAAGAACCTGCTGGCGGTGAAGCCGGGCAGCGGCGACCTGACCGACAAGAGCGTGGCGTGGAAGTTGAAGGACGGCCCCACGCGGCCGTCGCCGGTGGTGCTGAAGGATCACATCTATGTGGTGAACGACGACGGCACCGCCTTCTGCCTGGACGCCAAGACGGGCAAAGAGGTGTGGAAGGAGCGGCTGGCCGACAAGTGCTCCGCCTCGCCGGTGCTGATCGAAGGCAACCTGTTCTGCTGTACCGAGAGCGGCAAGGACGGCGGCAAGGTGGACGTGATCGCCGCGTCTCCCACGTTCAACCGCGTGGCCACGAACAAGCTCGACGCCGGGTGCAAGGCGTCGCCGGCCGCAGTGGGGGACGCGCTGTTCATCCGCACGCACACGCACCTGTACTGCATTTCCAAGTAGGGCGGGCCGAGCAGGTCCGAAGGACCGCGAGCCC
>JANNVG010001077.1:0-1544 GCA_031414395.1 Fimbriiglobus sp. | reverse complement strand
CCACCGGCGGACTCACGTCGCGCCGTTCGCCCGGAACAGATCACATCCCCCGCTCGCTGCCTTTGGGGGCGAACCGGCGGTTCGAGTCGAACAGGCCGGCGAACACCGGGTCGGTCAGGTAGTTCGCCCGCCGGTGGCGGCCCATGCCGCTGTCGGCGAACGACACGGCCATCTCGCCCGGCGGCATCCGCGGCAAATCCAGCGCGTCCTCGCCCAGCACTTCCAACCACGCCGTTCGCGCCGTCCCGTGCCGCGGCAGGCCGAACGCCTGCATCGCCGCCGAGTTGGACACCATCGTCGTCCAGTCGTTCGGGTAGAGCGTGCGGAGTTGGCCGAGGTCTTGCCAGAAGGTCCAGCACTGGAGGCCGTACCCTCGCAGCAGGGTCATCGCCGTGCGGAGCAGGGGCATCTGGCCTAGCTGCGCCGCCTCGTCCACCACGAACAGCGTCCGCAGGTCGGGCAGCCGCGTCCGCCGCAGCACGGCCGTCAGGAGGGTGGCCACCCACGCCCGCAGGACCGCCCGGTGGCTCTCCAACTTCTCCGGCGGGATGACCAAATACACCGTCACCGGGTCGCCGGCGATCAACTGCTTCAGGTCGAACGACGACGTCTCCATCGACTTGCTCACCACCTCGCTGCCCAGGCACTTCATGTACGTGCAGGCGGTGGTGCGGATGCACGGGCGGGTCTTGTCGGAGGGGGCGCTCAGGTAGGCCACGAACTCGTCGCGGGCCAGCGAGTTCTTCACCTCGCCCTTGTCCAGCCAGGTGGCGATGTTGTAATCCAGGTCGTCCATGTACAGCAGCTTGCGGAGCGCGCTCGGGTTGCGGTCCTCCTCCGCGCCGCTGGTGGCCAGGTGGGCGATCAGCCCGGCCGCCAGCCCCTTGCCGGTGTCGTCCCAGTACCGATCGGTGCTGAACGTGTGATCGACGGCGAACTGGGCCGCCAGCATCTCGGCGTCGGATTCCGGGTCGGCCCCCGGCAGTCGGAACAGGTCGAACGGGTTCAGCGAGTCGGTCGGGTGCCCCTTGCCGGCCACCAGCCCGAACGGGTCGAGCACCACCACCTTGTGCCCCATCTCGCGGCGGCGGCGGGCGGTCACCTGCGTCAGTTCGCCCTTGATGTCGATGGCGATGACCGAGCCGGGGTACGTCAGCAGGTTCGGGATGATGACGCCCACGCCCTTGCCGCCGCCGGTCGGGGCGATGGTCATCAGGTGGCCGTCGCCCTTGTACAGCAGCGGCTCGGGCGCGTCGTCGGGGGCGGGCGGCGGCTGATCGCGGAGGGCGTGGAAGCCGACCTCCCGGCTGCCGTCGGTGCCCGTCCAGCCGAGGAAGAGCGAGCCGGGCGGCCAGTCCGGGCCGGCGGTGGCGGCCTTCGCCTTCCCCCGCCGGCGGTTCGCCTTGCCGGACGGGTCGGGGGGCGGGGTGGGCATCGGCGTGCTCCGCGGGGGCGTGTCCTGCTGTACCGGTGCATCATACGCGCGCGGACTGGAACCGGGAGCGCGGTGACCGGGTGCGTGCGGGTGGGAGGCGAACGGCGGG
>JANNVG010001076.1:0-3029 GCA_031414395.1 Fimbriiglobus sp. | reverse complement strand
CTGCTGTGCGGCTTCTGGTTCCTCTCCCGCTACCCGCAACTGCTCAGCAAGGCCGAACACCTGGGCCAGACGGTGGACACGATGGCCTACGGGAAGGGGGTGTTCGCCGTCGAGCCGGACGCCCCCGCCTGGCTCCGCGTGCTGGCCACGATGGGCAACTGGCTGGACTCGATGAAGGTGGGCATGGGGTTCGGCGTGCTGCTCGGCGCGCTCCTGCACACCACCCTCAAGTACTACCCGCTGAAACTCGGGTCGAACATGTACCTGAACTCGGTGAAGGGGGCGCTGGTGGGCGTGCCGGCCGGGGTGTGCGCCAACTGTTCGGTGCCGGTGGCGTGCGGCGTCACCCGCGGGAACGGGCGGGTGGAGGCGGCCCTCGGCTTCCTCTTCTCGTCGCCCAACTTCAACCCGGTGGTGGTGGTGATGACCTTCACCGCCCTGCCGCTGGCCGTCGGCCTCACCAAGTACGGCGTGCTGCTGGCCGTCATCATCGGCGTCGTGCCACTGCTGGTGAGGTGGTCGGAGCGTGTGAAGGCGTCGCCGGTGTCGCCGGAGTTGGTGCCGCCGGCCGAGCAACTGGCCTGCCCGATCAACCTGACCCCGCCGTGCTCGCAGTCGTTCCTCCAGGTGTGCGGCGAACTCGGCCGGGGCTACCTGAAGCACCTGTGGGATCTGGTGAAGCCGACGGTCGTCATCATGCTGTGCGCCAGCTTGGCCTCGGCCGCGGCACTCGTGTTCATCCCGTGGGCCGACCTGCTGACGGACAAGGCGCCGTGGAAGGTGGCCGTGGTCAGCCTGCTCGCCACCGCCATGCCGGTGCCCATCGCCCTGGACGTCATGTTCGCCGGCAACCTGCACGCCCAGGGGGTGCCGACCGGATACGTGGCGGTGTTCGCCCTCACCCTCGGCACCTACAGCCTGGTGCCCACCGTCTACCTGTGGCGGGAGGTGTCGCGGCGGCTGGCCGTGGCCCTCTTCCTGTGCTTCTGGCTGATCGGGTTCATCGTCGGGATGGTGTTCTGATCGGTCGCCCGCCCTCGGCCGGTCGCGTGTGCCACTTGTCGGCATCCGTGGCCGGCGGTTTCACGTCCCCGAAGGTCGGGTAGTTCGGCATCCCGCGGAACGGCAGCGGACCCACCGTCCCGCCCGTCAGCGTCGTGGTGGACGTGTCCTTGCAGTACCCCTGCGATTTCAGCACGAACGACCGCTTCCAGCCGGGTTTCAGCTCCGGCAGTTGGGTCGCGTCGAACCGCACCGTCACCTCGTCGCCGGGGCCGCACACCGCGAACCGATCGTCGAAACTGGTCAACAATTCCGTCACGTCGCCGAGTTTCGTGAGCTTGCCCTTCCACCGCGTGGCGACGAGCGGGTCGGTTTGCGAGTCGTCGTAAGCGACCGGCGGGCGGCCGTCGGGTAGCACTTCCTTCATGAACCCGCGGGCAGCGAGGTCGGCGCGTTTCACGTCGAGCGTGACGGCCGTCGTGTCCTCCGCCGGGGCGAGGCAGATCTCGTCCCAGTACACCTGCATGTTGGTGCGGATGCGGAGCTTGCCCGTCGGGGCGGCGGGTAAGGCACACGTCATCACCCGCGGCAGGCCGGCCGGGAAGCCGAGGTCGCACACCGTCTTCCACTTCTGCTCGGTGGCGTCGAACTGCTCCAACACCGGCGGTTGAAGGGCGATCCCGGCCCGCGTGGCGGCGTACATCGACTCCGGGTACGGGTACTCGGTCCACCCGGCCAGCACCAGGTGCCAGCGGTCGGCCTTTGGCAGCACGCCGAACTCGAGCGTGAGCGAGTGGTCTTCGGCGTAGCCCAGCCACGACCGCGTCTTGAACCCGTCGACCGCGCGGCGGTCGCGCGTCGTCACCCGTTCCGTCACGTCGGTCCCGGTGTGGTCGGTCGCCTTCGTCGGGCGGTGTTGGGATTTGAACGCCAGCAGCTTCTGCGTCGGCTGCGGGCCGCTGAACACGAACCGCTCGTCGGGGAACACGGTGGTGGTCGGCGGGTGGTCGATGACCGCCAATTGCAAGTGATCGAGGTACAACACCTCGTCCATCGGCTCGGCGATCTTCAGCACGTACTCGCCGTTATTCGCCGCCATCAGGCCCGGCTCGATCTTCACCGACTCCTCGCCCCGCGGCGGGCGGGCGGAACCGTCCGGCCCCATCTCGCCCATCGCCCCGGCGCCGAGGAAGTCGGTGACGAACACGAACCGCTCGCCGTCCCACGTCATGAGTACCGGGCAGGAGGTGCCCTTGCGGTTCGTCTCGATCAGCTTGTACGGCGTGCCGGTGGCGACATCGAGTTCGGCCTGAATCACGTTGTCCGCCCACCGCACCCGCAGGGCGTCGGCCTTGTCGTGCTTGCCCATGCCGAGGACGGTGGGCAGCAGCGATTGCCCCAACCCGGCGGTGGCGGTGGTGCGTTCGGCCCCGGTCCAGTGGCTGCCGGTCTGGGCGACGAGCCAGGTGCCGAGGCCGTCGTTGCTGGTGCGGAGGTTCGACCCCTTGTCGCGGCGGCCAGTGGGAACGACGACCAGCGGGTGGTTGCCGTTGCCTTTGTTGCGTGCCAGTTCCAACGTCACCCCGTTCCAGGTGAGCATGTCCGGCCGGCCGTCGCCGTCCAGGTCGCCGACCGCCGTGGCGATCCGCGGCTTCGGAAGGAAATTCTGCATGGTCGGCGGCGGGATGATGGCATCGGGCTTCGCTTCGAACTTGCCGTCGCTCTGGTTGAGCAGCAGTGCCGCCTTCCGCTCGGCGTTCAGTCCGACCACGTCCGGCCAGCCGTCGAGATCGATGTCGGTGATCGTGGCGTGACGTAGCGCCGGAATGTTCAACGGTTTGGCCGTGAAGTCGCGGGCACCTTTCGAGAGCAGCAACACCGGCGCGTCGCCCCCCCGCAGCAGCAACAAATCACTCCGTCCATCGTGGTTGGCGTCGAGCACCAGTCCGCCGTTCGGCCGGCCCGCATCGCCCACGATCTCTGAGGTCAACGTCGGCTTGAGATGGAGCACGCCGTCGCGCACGAAC
>JANNVG010001075.1:0-4500 GCA_031414395.1 Fimbriiglobus sp. | reverse complement strand
GGGAACGCAGTTCCCCGGCGGGGGTGGGGTGCCCCAAACGTTCGGCATACACGCTGGGCGAGCTGGCTCTACCCCACGGTCGCGTACTTCGCCACGATGGCCTTCGCCGTCTTCAGCCCGTCCACCGCCGCGCTCACGATGCCGCCGGCATAGCCAGCCCCTTCGCCCACAGGGAACAGCCCCGCGATGCCCGGACTTTCTCGTGACACGTTGTCGCGGTCGATGCGGATCGGCGAGCTGCCCCGCGACTCCGGGCCGGCGATGACGGCGTCCTTCAAGAACTGCCCGGACCAGCGACGGTCCATCTGCGGCAGACCATGCCGAACCGCGTCGGCGACCACCGGCGGGAGCACGTCGCGCAGGTCGGCGTTGACGGTGCCGATGGGGTAACTGCTCGGCACCGTGCCGTCGCTCTTCTTCCCCTTCACGAAGTCGAGTGCCCGTTGAACGGGTGCCTTGTATTCCCCGCGGCCGAGGTCGAACGCCAGCTTCTCGTACTTCTCTTGAAGCCGCATCCCGGCGAGTACGTCGGTGCCTTCGAACGCCTCCGTCGGCACGGTGACGACCAGCCCGCTGTTCGCGTAGGGCGAGTCGCGCTTGCTCAGGCTCATGCCGTTCGTGCAGAAGTAGCCCACCTGCGACACGCTCGGGATGATGTACCCGCCGGCACACATGCAGAAAGTGAACAGGTCGTTCTTGCCGTGTGCGACGAGCGAGTAGTCGGCGTTGCCGAGTGTGTCCTCCCACTTCCGCCCGCCGTACTGGGCGCGGTTCACCGTCTCTTGCGTGTGCTCGATCCGCACGCCGAACTGGAACGGCTTGCGGCTCATCGGCACGTTCCGCTGCGCCAGCATGGTGTACGTGTCGCGGGCACTGTGCCCGACGGCCAGCACCACCACCGAAGTTGGGATGAAGCCCGACGACGTGCTCACGCCCTTCAGCCCGCCCTCGTCGAAGTGCAGGTCTTCCACCCGCGTGAGGAACCGCACCTCCCCGCCGTACTCGATGATCTTGTTGCGGATGGCCTTCACCACGGCCGGCAGGCGGTTGCTGCCCAGGTGCGGGCGGTGGTAGTAGAGGATGTTCGGCCGGCCGGCCTGCTGGCCCTTGCACTCGGCGAACAGTTCGAGCACCCGCAGCACGTCCGGCCCGGTGTTGCGGCAGGTCAGCTTGCCGTCGCTAAATGTGCCCGCCCCGCCCTCGCCGAACAGGTAGTTGCTCTCCGGGTGGAAGGCCCCGCCGTCGTCGAACGTCTTCACGTCGCGGATGCGCTCGGTCACTCGCGTGCCGCGCTCGAGCACGATGGGGCGGTAGCCGAGCTTCGCCAGGAAGTACGCGCACACCAGCCCGGCGGGGCCGCTGCCGACCACCACCGGGCGGTTCTGGATGGGCCGCGTGCCGGGGGTGGGTATGGCGAACTGTTCGTCGGCGTGCCGCTGTACGAGTGCCACACCGGGGGCACGGTCGGGGTCGTACCCGTCGGGTTCTTGCACGTCGAAGTTGTACACGAACCGCAGCTCCCGCTTGTCGCGGGTGTCGAGAGCCTTGCGGACGATGCGGAACGCCGGCACGTCGGCGGCGGGCACGCCGAGCGCGCGGGCCAGGTGGTTGGGCAGGGCGGCTTCCGGCTCATCGACCGGCAGCCGCAGGTTGGACACGCGGAGGGACATGGGGTAAATATACACCTGTCGCAACACGGACGCCCGACCTACACCCCTCTGGGTCAATCCCGCATGGCAGCAATTGCCCCGAGCATTACCGAGAGATTCACGGACTGGTGGAACGACGACACACTCGGATGTGCCCCGCTGTTTCTGAAAGGCGATGCCGCAGAGGCACTTCGAGAACTCCCGGCCGAGTCCATCGACTGTTGCCTCACCTCACCACCGTACTGGGGGCACCGCACCTATTCCGACGGCGGAATAGGCCAAGAAGGCACACACGAGGAGTACGTCTCGAACCTGCTTGCCGTGTTCGCGGAAGTACTCCGGGCGTTGAAAAACACGGGGTCGTTCTGGCTGAACCTGGGTGATGCGTACCAGAACAAAAACCTGCTGGGGCTGCCGTGGCGGGTGGCATTGGCGCTGACCGACCAGCAGGGGTGGACCCTCCGGAATAGCGTGGTGTGGAACAAAGTCAAAGGTGGGATGGACAACTCGTCCGACAAACTGCGGAACAACCACGAGTTGGTCTTCCACTTCGTGAAGCGGGCGAAGGGGTACTTCTACGATGTGGACTCGGTCCGCCAGAAGCCGCGGACGGCAAAGGTGGTGAACGGGGCGGTGGTGTCGGCTACGGGGGTGAGCGGCGTCCGATACAAGCGGCAGATCGAACTCTCGGCCGCACTTACCGACGCGGAGAAGCAAGCCGCCTTCCGCGCGCTCGACGGCATCCTGTCGGACATCCAGAGCGGTCTCGTCTCCGATTTCCGGATGATTATCCGCGGTGTTCAGCGGGCCACTCACTCGGATTCGGAGAAGGTGTCCGGGCGGGCACGGGAGTTGAGAGAGCGGGGGTATTACTTCCTCAAATACCACCCGAACGGCAGTAAACTGAGCGACGTGTGGGACATCCTGCCCGAAGACACGCAGAAGCGGAAGGGGCACTTCGCTCCCTTCCCCGAAGACCTTTGCCGGGTGCCGATCCTCGCCACGTGCCCGGAAGGGGGGATCGTGCTCGACCCGTTCGCCGGCACCGGCACTACCAACTACGTCGCCTACCGCCTCGGGCGGCGGTCGGTCGGCATAGACCTTTCGGACGACTACTTACGGGCGGCCCGCGACCGCTGCCGGTTCCTCCTATGACCAAGATCGCCGAACTCTACGGCCTGCCGACCGTTTCCCCGCCGCCCCAAGGTTGGTCGGCGGTGGCCGTGGCACAAGACTGCCCGTTCCTGAACCGGAAGTGCCTGAAGAATCGAAAGAGCGACCCGGCGCAAACCATCGGCACTTGCACGCTCTCTCACGGCGGCGTCGGAACTCGTGTCGTCATCTGCCCGCACCGCCTGCTCGAACGCCGTCAGATCTTCTGGGACTGTCTGCACCTGCTGACGCGCCACGAGCCCGGAAACGAACTCCATCTCGTTTCTGAGTTGAGCGTGCCGGGCGGGTCGGTCGATTACTGTCTTGCCTCGGTTCGCGGCGGACGGGTGGTGGATTTCGCAGGGATCGAACTGCAAACCCTCGACACGACGGGGACCGCTTGGCCGGAGCGCCAACGCTTTCTCAAGACGGTCGGGCTGAAGGTGAAAGCCAAAGACACCTCTTCCGAGAGTGGCTTTGGGATGAACTGGAAAATGACGGCCAAGACGGCCCTGGTTCAACTCCACCACAAGGTTGAGACCTTCGAGCACATCGGTAAGCATCTCGTGCTGGCTCTCCAAGATCACTTGATGGACTACATGCGGACCGCTTTCACGTTCGACCACTTGGTGCCGGCCAAATTGGGCGACGCGCAACAGTTCCACTGCTACGAGTTGGCCCCCGACCAGCAATCGTTTCGGTTGAGATTGAAAGAGCGGTGGAGCACGGATGCTGCCGGGATCGCCAAGTGCCTCGGGCTGAAAAGTCACGCCAGGGTCGATCTCGCCCACATCGTTCAGCAGATCGAGGCGAAGGTGTCGGCCCTTACGCTTCAGACGCTCGACTCCGCCGCCCCACTTTCGGTGGCGGTATCAGAACAACCCGAATGAGTCGTTTTCGGAGCATCACATGCGCCCTCTGCTCGCCCTCCTGTTCGTCGTGTCGGTCGCCACCGCCGCCGAGCCGATCACCCACTCGTTCCTCGCCACCGGCGCGGAGACGGCCATCTTCGACGCCACCGGCAAGGCGGTGTGGAAGTACGACCACTCCACCCGCGACGGCTGGGTGCTGGACAACGGCAACGTGCTGCTCGCCCTGAGCAAGAGCAAGGCGCACCCGCACGGGGCGGTCGTCGAAGTGACCCGCGAGAACAAGGTGGTGTTCGAGTTCGCCGGCACGCAAGACGAGGTGAACACCGTGCAACTGGTGGGCAAGGGCCGCTACATGCTGACCGAAGCCGGGCCGAAGCCGCGGCTGCTGGAGGTGAACGCCGACGGCAAGATCGAGGTGGACATCCCGCTCGACGCCCAGACGAAGGACACCCACCTGCAAACCCGCATGGCCCGCAAGCTGGCCAACGGCCACTACCTGGTGCCCCAACTGCTCGACAAGGTGGTGCGGGAGTACGACGCCAAGGGCAAAGTGGTGTGGGAGGCGAAGACGCCGAACATGCCGTTCACCGCCATCCGCCTGGAGAACGGCAACACGCTCATCGCCTGCACGCACGGCAACCTGCTGGTCGAAGTGGACGACAAGGGCAAGACGGTGTGGCAACTGACCAACGACGACCTGGACGGCAAGCCGATCAAGGACGCCTGCGGTGCCCAGCGGCTGCCGAACGGGAACACGGTGTTGACCAGCTACGCGAGCAAGGCGAAGGAGCTGCGGCTGATCGAGGTGACGAGGGAGAAGAAGGTGG
>JANNVG010001074.1:0-2307 GCA_031414395.1 Fimbriiglobus sp. | reverse complement strand
GCTTGACCGCGCCGAAGAAGCCGACCCCGCCCCACACGCCGAGCACCACCAGCGGAGAGTAGAACACGTCGTACCACTGGCCGCCGGGCGGCAGGATGAGCGAGTCGAACCCGGCCCCGTCGTTGATGACCGCCCGCATCGCTCGGTTGAGCGCCGTCAGCGGCAGCAAGTTGATGAACGGTTGCAGGAACGCCGGGAAGGTGTCCGACGAGAAGAACACCCCGCTCACCAGCCACTGCGGGAGCATGAAGGCGTTCATCAGGCCGGAGGCGGTTTCCAGCGTGCGGACGCGGCTGGCGATCAGCAGCCCGATGCCCGAGAAGCACGCCCCGCCGAGCAGGATCAGGATGATCAGCACGATCCAGTTGCCGTGAACGGTCAGGCCGAAGTACGGGATGTGGGCGGCGGCCAGCAGGATGCCGATCTCGCTCACGGTGAACAGCAACCGGCTGATCATGATGCTCAGCATGAAGTCGGTCTTCCGCATCGGCGTGGCCAGGTAGCGCTTCAGCAGCTTCCGCACCCGCATGTCCACGATCAGGAAGCCGACGCCGAACAGCCCGCCGCCCATCAGGTTCGTGCCGATCAAGCCGGGGATCAGGAAGTCGATGTACCGCCCGCCCGACTGGTCCACCATCTGCGTGGCTTCGGGCACGGCGGCGGCCGGGTTCGCTTCGCGCAGGATGAGCGTGTCGACGGCGGCGCGGGCCAGCACGCTGCCCGGCTGGTTGTCGTCCACCACCGTGCGGTACTTGGCTGGTGCAGACGCATCCGGCGTGACGACGATGGCCGTCTTGGCCGTCCGCAGGCGGTCGAGCGCTTCGGCCTCGGTGTGCGTCTCGATCTTCAGCCGCGGGTCGATGGCGTGCCACCGCGCGACGAGTGCCGCCGCCTCGTCGCCGGTCGCCACCACGTCCACCTTGATGACTTCGACCGGGCGGTTACGGAAGGCGGTGCCCAGAATGAGGGCGAGGACGAGCGGGAAGCCGTACACCCAGAAGATGGCGGCCGGCTCGCGGAGGAACTCGCGGAGGCGGGCGACGATGAGCTGTGCGAGCGGGGTGTTCATGTGAATCCCGGCGAACCCGGCCCGCGAGGGCCGCGGGTGTGATGTCAAAAGCCGCCACGGATGACACGGACTTCACGGATCCGAGCGAAAGACAGGGAGGCACATTTTCTCCGGCTCTGAATCCGTGTCATCCGTGGCCGAATTCACCATTCATCATTCCGCATCGCGGAGTTGGCGGCCGGTGAGGGTCACAAACACGTCTTCGAGGGTGGCGTGGCGGGTGGTCAGGCCGGCCAGCTTCGCGCCTTTCGATTGCAGCAGTTCGAGCAGCGCCGGCAGTGCCGCCGGCGGGTCGCTCACTGTCAGCGTGAACCCGCCTTCCGGTGTGGCTCGCGCCACCGTCACGCTCTTCACCCCTTGCAGCACTTCCGGGGTGATGTAGGCCGTCGGGCCGTCGAGGGTGAAGTCGATGACGTGTTCGCCGCCCAGTTGCAGGATCAGTTCGTTCGGCGTGCCGACCGCGATGACTTTCCCGTAGTCGATAATCGCCACGCGGTCGCACAGCTTCTCCGCCTCGTCCATGTAGTGCGTGGTCAGCATGACCGTCCGCCCGCGGGCCTTGAACTCGCGGATCACCTCCCACAACTGCCGCCGGCTCTGCGGGTCCAGGCCGGTCGTCGGCTCGTCCAGGAACAGTAGCTCGGGGTCGGCCACCAGGGCGCACGCGATGGCCAGCCGCTGCTTCTGCCCGCCGCTCAGCTTGTCCACGAACGCCTTCGCCTTCTCTTGCAGGGACACGCGGGCGATGGCCTCGTCGGCCGGGATGCCCTGCTTGTAGAAGCTGCGGAACAGGGTGACCGTCTCGCGGACGTTCAGCTTGTCGGACAGCCGCGTCTCTTGCAGCGAGATGCCGATCCGCTCGCGGAGGGCGCGCTCGTTCTTCTGCCACGTGCCGCCGAGGATCTCCACCTCGCCGCCACTCGGCTTGAGCAGCCCTTCGAGGATTTCGAGGGTGGTGGTCTTGCCCGCCCCGTTCGGCCCGAGCAGGCCGAAGCACTCGCCCACCTTCACATCCAGGTCCACACCGCGGACGGCCTCGACCGGCGGGCTGGCGGGGTACGTCTTGGTCAGACCGGCGACGCGGATGGCGAGTGACATGGGGGAATGATAGGACGCCGGGAAGGGCGGCGCCACCGCGGGTGCGGCTCAGGGTATCGGCACCCCACCCCCGCCGCCCTCGCTCCGCTCAGGACGGCGACCCCTCCCCTCCCCGGATTTGTTAGCCCGAAGCGCTAGCG
>JANNVG010001073.1:0-2223 GCA_031414395.1 Fimbriiglobus sp. | reverse complement strand
GGTGTGCGGACGAGCCGGTCGAGGCGCTCGGTGGCATCACGCCGCTGCAGGCCGCGAAGCTGCCGAACATGGATCGCGTCGCCACGCTCGGGGTGGTCGGCCGCGCGAACAACGTGCCGGCGACCCTCACGCCCGCGTCCGATGTGGCCACGCTCTCGCTGTTCGGGTATGACCCGCTGAAGGTGTACACCGGGCGTGCCCCGCTCGAAACCGCCGCGATGGGCATCCACCTCGGCCCGAACGACTGGGCGGTGAGGTGCAACCTGGTTCACTTCCCCGACGGGCGGATGGACAACTTCACCAGCGGGCACATCCCGAGCGACGACGGCAAGCAGCTCGTCCACGCCTTGGAGAAGGAGCTGGGCGGCCGCGAGATCGGCGGGGGGACCATCGAGTTCCACGCCGGGGTGAGCTACCGCAACATCCTCGTCTGGCGGGGGAAGTCCGACACTTCACCGCTGGTGAACACGAAGACGCAAGCGCCGCACGACGTGCAGGGTCAGCCGATTGCCGATCACCTGCCGGTCGGTTCGGGCCGCGAAGTGTTGTGCGAACTGATGGAACTGTCGAAGCCGATCCTGGCGAACCACCCGGCGACCGTCGCCCGTGCCGCGGCGGGCAAACTGCCGGCCACGCAAATCTGGCTGTGGGGGCAGGGCAAGGCACCGCGGGTGCAGTCGTTCGAGGAGGTGTACGGCAAGCGGGGGGCGATCATCTCGGCGGTGGATCTGGTGCGGGGCGTCGGGGCGTTGCTCGGCTGGCACCGCATCGAGGTGCCGGGCATCACCGGGTATCTCGACACCAATTACGCCAACAAGGGCCGCTACGCCGTCGAAGCACTCGGGGCGTTCGATTTGGTGTGCGTTCACGTCGAAGCGCCGGACGAGGCGAGCCACGAGGGGAAGGCGGACGAGAAGGTGAAGGCGCTGGAGCAGATCGACACGCACATCGTCGGCCCGCTGCTGGAGGCACTGCCCCGCTACGGCGAGTTCCGCATCCTCGTCGAACCCGACCACCGCACCACGCTGAAGACGAAGGCCCACGCCCACGGGGCGGTGCCGTTCGCCGTGTGCGGCACGGGCATTTCGGCCAGCGGCCAGTCGAGCTACGACGAAATGACCGCGGAGAGTGGCCCGAAGCGGTTCGATCCGGGGTACGAGTTGATGCGGTGGTTCTTGGGGTGACACCGGGAGCGCGGGCGTCCCGCCCGCTCAGGCGGTGAACACCACGCGAAAGCCGGTGTCGGTGTCGCGGAGATCCGCCAAAGCCCAACCGCGTGCGGCCGACCGACAGTCCGCCCCGTCAACTTGCCAGGAGCCGCCCCGCGTGACGCGGGCGGTCTGTACGTTCTCGTCCAGGCATTCGGGATCATCCTCGGGTGAACGGGCATAGAAGTGTGCGTCGTACCAGTCGGCGCACCACTCGTGCACGTTCCCGTGCGCGTCGGTCAGGCCCCACGGGTGTGGGTTCGAGGTGGCATAATTACCCACTTCCGCCGTCTCTTCCCGATACCGGCCAAAATGGAATACGCGGGGGTGGGGGTCGAACTTCGCCCGCCTGTCGTCGGGTTCGTCGCCCCAGTGGAACGCCGTCGTGGTCCCGCCCCGCGCCGCGTACTCCCATTCCGCCTCGGTTGGCAGACGGACGTTCGTACTGGTCAAGCCACGCGTCCGGGCACAGAACTCCTGGGCGTCGTTCCATCTCACGCACTCGACCGGGCGGGTCTCGCCGGTGAAGTTGCTCGGGTTGGTACCCATGACCGCCTGCCACTGGGCTTGGGTCACCGGATGGACGCCGACGTGGAACCCGCGGGTCAGTCTGACCGAGTGCAGGGGTTCACCCGGCGAATGCCCCCTCTCTTCGACGTCCGGACTCCCCATCAGGAACGTCCCCGGTGGGCAGTACGCGAACGTGATCGGCACGTCGCCGGGGAGCATCAGCGTGGTTCGCAACAGTCGGCGGAGTGCCCAGCACTCGACGCGGTGTTCCGATTCGTATCGCAGGTGGTTCAGCAGGGCGAAGTTGTCACAGCCGGCGTCTTCGAGGGCGTCGGCGAGGACGGGCAGGCGGTCGAAGCCGAGGTCGGCGGCGATGCCGCGAGCGAGTGCCAGAACCGTTTCGGTCAGGTGGGGGTCTTCGACCCGTAGCGGGTCGGGCAGGTCGGCGGGTGGGAGGTGCGAGCAGGGCATGGGTGATCCCCTGGCGAACGGCGCGACGTGAGTC
>JANNVG010001072.1:0-2754 GCA_031414395.1 Fimbriiglobus sp. | reverse complement strand
GGGCGGCTCGACAAGCGGATCGAAGAAGTGGCGAAGCGGCTCGACACGCTCAAACCCGAGGTGGTGGAACTGGCCGAGACGTGCCGCGATTTGAGCGAGAGCTTCGAAGCCGACCCGCAACGCCTGGACGAGATCGAACGGCGGTTGCAGCACCTGAAGAAGCTGGAGTCGAAGTACACGAAGCGGATCGACGACCTGATCGCGTACCACGCCACGCTCGCCGCGAAGGAGAAGGAGCTTCAGCAACAAGAGGACGACCTGAGCGGCATCGACGGGCAGTTGAAAGACGCCTTCTCCGTGTTGAAGGAGACTGCGGCGGTGCTGAGCAAGGGGCGGGCGAAGGTGGCGAAGAAGCTGGCCGCGGAGGCGCAGAAGCACCTGGCCGACCTGGGCATGCCGAAGGCCAAGCTCGACGCCGAACTGACGCCCCTGCCGCTGACCGACACCGACGACGTGCCCGCGGCCGGGGCCGATCATTTGGAACTGATGCTGACCGCCAACCCCGGCGAGCCCGCCCGCCCGCTGCGGAAGGTGGCCAGCGGGGGCGAGATGAGCCGCACCATGCTGGCACTGAAGACGGTGCTGGCGGCCCACGACCCGGTTCGCACACTGGTGGTGTTCGACGAGATCGACGCGAACGTGGGCGGGCGGCTGGGCGACGTGCTCGGGCAGAAGCTGGCCACGCTCGGCGACTCGCACCAGGTGCTGTGTGTCACCCACCTGCCACAGGTGGCCTGCTTCGCCGCCTACCAGTGGACGATTCGCAAGACGAGCACCGCCAAGAAGACGAGCACGACGATTACGCCGCTCACGTCGGACGACGCGCGAGTGGAAGAACTCGCGCTCATGATGCGGGGTGACGCCAAGACCGACACCACGCTGAAGGAAGCCGCCGAGATGCTGAAGGCGAGCAAGCGCGGGAGGTGATTGCAACGAGCCGCGACCGCCAGGGAGCGGGGTATTCAGGCGCCGCTCCCTGGCGGTCGCGGCTCGTCCGTCTGCGACGGCATGGATTCGGTGTACCGGGTGCGGTATCCTGCACCGTCCCGCGGAGGTGTGGTCATGAAGACGGTCGCGTTCGACACGATTGACGAACTGCTGGAGAACCTGGGCGGCATCTCGCCCAAGCGGGTTCTCCTCAACCCGTGGCCCGGAACCGCCACCATCAAGGACGTGATCCGGCACGTGGACGGGCCGAGAAAACGGCTGGTGGAACTGATCGACGGCACCCTGGTGGAGAAGCCGATGGGATTCGCCGAATCGATGGTCGCTACCGAGCTGAGCGGTCTTCTCCGGAATCACCTCGTCGCCAACGGCCGCCCTGGAGTGCTGACCGGTGAGGCCGGCACTATTCGCGTGCTCGAACAATTCGTCCGCATCCCCGACATCGCTTACACCTCGTGGGAGCGGATGCCGAACGGACGGGTGCCGGTGGCGAAGGTGCCGGAGGTGGTGCCGAACCTGTGCGTCGAGGTGCTGAGCGCGGGCAACACCGTCGCGGAGATGGCGCGGAAGCTGAAGGAGTACTTCGTCGCCGGCGTCGATCTGGTCTGGTTCATCGACCCGGACTCGCGAACGGTGCGGGTGTTCACCTCGCCCGACGACGTGACGACGCTGACCGCGAAGGACACACTCACCGGCGGAACGGTGCTGCCGGGGTTCGCCGTGCCGGTGGCCGAGTTGTTCGCCGGGTTGCCGGCGGTGAAGAAGCCAGCCGCCAAGCCGAAGGGGAAGAAGAAGTAGGCATCCGCGCGGGGCAGTGCGGTATGCTGGTGGGAATGGAGGGCTGAACATGGTGCAGCGATTCGCCGACGCGACGCCGGAGTTGTACCTGCGTGACGAAACCGCCTGGCTCGACGCCACGGCCGACCTCGTCCGCGGCGGGCGGTTGGATCTCGTGGACACGGTATCCCTGGCGGAGTACCTGACCGACATGGCCAATCGAGACCGTAAGGAGGTGACGAGCCGGTTGGTCGTCCTCCTCGCCCACCTGCTGAAGTGGCAGTTTCAGCCGAACTTCCGGTCGGGCAGTTGGCGGGCGACAATCGGGTTGCAACAGGGGGAACTCATCGATCTGCTCGAGAGCGGAACACTCCGCAACCATGCCGACGACGTGCTCACCAAAGCCTACGGGCGGGCGGTCAGTGCGGCAGTCTCCGACACCGGGCTGCCCGAGAGCACCTTCCCGGTCGCCTGCCCGTACACGGTCGAGCAACTGCTGTCGGCCAACCTGTTGGGCGCTGGCTAAGGATCGGTCACAACCGCCCACGGAGCCGGGCGTGACGGCGGCTCCTGCGAATCTTCTGCTTTACTCGTCTCGCAATCCCGAGGTGAAAGATGAATCCAAAGGAATTGTTCCAGCGGCGGCTTGAGGAGTCGATCGCGGAGTCGCAACGACACGGCTATAATCCCACCCGCATCATCGACATGTTGAGGAGCAACACGGCTGTGGAGGTTGCCAAGAAACTCGTCCTGTCGGGGCACATCCAGTCAGGGCTGAAAAAAACGGTGGCAGAGAGCCGTGCGGAGTTGGCTATCGAGTCCATCATGCTCGATCCCGAGTTCGCCACCTTGTTCACGAGTGAGGAACTCAAGGCCGCGCGTTGGCGACTGGCCCAGGCCAACTGACGAACCGTAAGTGAGGTTACTGACCTTCAGAAACGGAATGGCAGTCGTAAACCTGTAGCCGGGGAGGGGCGACCGACGTTAGCCAGGGGTGGAGTGAGCCGCAGGCGAACGGAACCCCTGGAACCA
>JANNVG010001071.1:0-2058 GCA_031414395.1 Fimbriiglobus sp. | reverse complement strand
ACCGGTGCCCCCAAACAACCCCCCGGGGGGGGGGGGGGGGCGGCCGGTCTCGTCCGGGACCGCTCGCCCCCAAGCCCCCACTCGGTTAAAACCCCACCCGCCGGGGTGGATCAAGGCAGACATTTCACCGCAGAGAGCGCAGAGGGCGCGGAGCAAGACAGAAGGCAGAAGAGCTAACCACAGAGGCACAGGGGCACAGAGAAGGGAAGGAGGAGTTCTTTGTCTTCTGACCCGCTTCGGTCTTCTCTGTGTCCCTGTGCCTCTGTGGTTAGTCTGGTTTTCTTCCTCCGCGCCCTCTGCGCCCTCTGCGGTGAATCATGCCTTCTCTTGTGGCAGCATCGGCACGTCGAACCGCGGGTCGGCGAACGGCGGCAGCCCGCGGGTTTTGCGGATCTCGTTGTAAGTCCGCAGGCCCATCCGCGCGTCCAGTTCGTCGTCCAGCCGCCGCTGCTCGTGGTTCCGCGGCGAGCAGTCGGGGAACGTCACCTGCACGTCCGGGCCGTACCGCTCCGCCAGGTCTCGCGTCAGCGACTGCCCGATCAGTTCGAGCTTCGGCTGAATCGTCCCCTCGCAGAACATCGCCCGCGCGCCGAACCAGATGTTCGACCCGAGTCCGGTGTTCTCCACCAGCCCGGTAATGGGTGGCGGCACGCGGAACACGGCCAGAATTTCGTCGCGTGTCATCTTCGACGAGTTGAGGAAGTCCATCTCGGCCGGGGTGAGCGTCCACGGCGAGGCGGTCAGCCCCTGTTCGAGCACCATCGGCCGGTGCCAGTTCGTCCGCCCGCTGTACTTCTCGCCGAGCTTCTCTTCGAGACGTTTCAACGTCTGATCCGTCAACGTCTGATCGGTGCGGAGCACGACACCCGGCCGCGGGCCGGCGACGAACGTCTGATACCGCGACTTCAGCAACTCCGTGTTCGCGTCCACGGTCAGGGCGTTCGCTTGCAGCGGCGACAGGCCGTAGTGCGGGTCGAGCGGGTTCGGGTACTTCAGGTGGATGATCTCGTCGGGCGTGAACGTCTGGGCCGGGGTGCCGGGTGAACAGACCTCGTAGGCCCGCACGTACTCGCGGGCGTCGGGCACCACCCGCACCCACGGCGTCGGGATGACCCACAACTCCGCGGGCGTGCCGGCTTCACTCGGGGCCACGTACCAGAAGCAATTCCCCGTCAACTCCAGGTACACGACCGTGAGATACCACAGCTCCCACGGCGTCAGCCACGGGTTCGGCCGACTCAACAGCCGGCAGAGTGGGTGCGTGTGCGGGAGCGGCGTCTGCTCGTGCTCGGCCTGCCCGGTGTTGACGAACACGAACGGCTTCTGGGTCGCCACCTCTTGCGCGATGGCGTTGACCGCCGCGTACACCCACGACGAGTAGTTGCGGAGCTGCTCGGCGGGATCGCTCTTCCACCAGCCGGCCGGCGGGTACGGCGGGCTGAACAGCGCGGCGGCGCGGTCGGGGGTCGCCGGGGCCGCCTTCGCGCGCCACTGCGACAACCACGCCCCGAGGCGGGTGAGGACGGGCATGGCGGGTCTCGGTACGGGGAAGGAAGAGGAGAAGAAGACGGCCTCACGCAGAGCCGCAAAGGCGCAGAGAAAGACGGAAGACAAGAAGCTTTTCAAAGACAGGTTTCAACACGGCTTGCTGTCTTCCTCTGCGTCTTTGCGGCTCTGCGTGAGGCCGCCTTCGCTCTCCTGCGGAGCTGGGGGCGAAGTCCAAATAGCGCCGGGTACTTGCTTGGCGTAGCCCAGCGTGCGGAGCACATACAGCACCTCGCTCCACGACGGGTAGCGGCGGCGGTAGCGGGTCTGGTAGGCGTGCATGGCCCGGATGAACTCGAGCACGTCGCCGGTCAGTTCGCTGCCGGGGAACTCGTGCGACACCAGAATGGGCACGTTCGGAGCGGTCATCCGTTCCCCTCCGGGGTACCTCACGTCGCCCCCACGGGGGATGGTTGTCTTTTGTACACTAACGGATGTAAGGTGCGAACCGCGGGCTGTCAAGAAAACCGCGGTGGAATTGTGCAAAAATGTTCAGTAGTCACATCCTGGTGA
>JANNVG010001070.1:0-1800 GCA_031414395.1 Fimbriiglobus sp. | reverse complement strand
CTCGCTTGCGCTTCGGGCTAACGGGTTCGTCGTCGTCGCTGGCCCCTCGCTTGCGCTTCGGGCTAACAGGCGCATCAGCCTCGTCGTCGTCTTCGGCCCCTCGCTTGCGCTTCGGGCTGACGGGTTCGTCGTCGTCGTCGTCGTCCACCGGCACCGGGGCCGGCTTCGGCTTGCTGGCCACCACCGGGCGGGTGGCGACCGGGGCCGGCATCTTCACCGTGTCGGTCGGCCCGACGGCCGCCGGGATGGTGAGCGGCTCGGCGCACTTCGGGCACTTGGCCCGCTTGCCGGCGTACTCGTCCTTCACCTTGAATGAGGCCGAGCAACTCGGGCACGAAACGGAAATGGGCACGGGTGAACCTCGGGGGAGTCAGTCGTAGTTTGGTGCGGCGGGTGGTTGTCGTCAACGGCTGATCGAGACGAGACGGGGGGGCCGTCAGTGCGACCTACTTGTACCCCGATTTGTCTTCCCTCCCGAATCCGGTCAAGTGGGTCAGTGGCACCACCGGATCGCCTTCCCGTGTGTCCATAGTACGGTCGTCGAGGCACTCACCGGTGGACGCGGGTGAAATTCAAGACCTCGCCCCCCGGCCCCAGTTATGGAGCGGGGGCGAGGGGTGAGGTCTTGTGACTGAAGAACCACTGCGGGCAGATCGTCTATAAGCTAGATCGACCCGGCCGCGGCCGGGCGACACCCGTTCCCCTCCCTACGAGTTGCACCGTCATGCGGAAAGTGATCGCCGCCCTGCTCGTCGTCGCCGTGTCGGCGGCCGGCGGGTTCGCACAAGACAAGAAGGACGACAAGAAGCCGAAGCTGGGCGTGGGTGACGCCCCCCCGGCCCTGAAGGTGACGGAGTGGATGAACGGCAGCGAGCCGAAGACGTTCGAGAAGGACAAAGTGTACATCCTCGAGTTCTGGGCCACCTGGTGCGGGCCGTGCATCGGCGCCATGCCGCACCTGACCGAGCTGGCGAAGGCGAACGCCGCCAAGGGGCTGGTGGTCATCGGCCTGACGCACAAGGACGACCGCGGGAACACGCAGAAGTCGGTGGCCGCGTTCGTGGAGAAGAACAAGGGCGAGAAGCTGGGGTACGTGGTCGGGTACAGCGACGGCGAGGAGACCAACAAGGCGTACATGGACGCGGCCGAGCAGGACGGCATCCCGTGCTCGTTCGTCGTCGGCAAGGACGGCAAGATCGCGTACATCGGCCACCCGAGCAACCTGGACGAGGTGCTGCCGAAGGTGATGGACGGCACCTGGAAGGGCAAGGCCGACGCCGACGCGCTGGAGGCACGGGAGAAGGAACTGGAGAAGGTGTTCGCGGAGAAGACGCCCGAGGCGATGATGGCCAAGTTGGACGAGTACATGAAGAAGCACCCGGAGCGGTCGAAGCTGGACGACGTGCGGGGCATGCACATGGGCCTGCTCCTTCAGATGAAGAAGTTCGACGACGCCAAGCCGATCGCCGAAGCCCTCATCGCCGAATCCGAGAAGAAGAGGAAGATGGTGCCGGCGGTGTACGCCCTGGGGTTCGCCGACAAGAAGGCCAACCCGGACAAGAAGCACTTCGACGTGGGCGTGAAGGCGCTCGAGACGGCGCTGAAGTTTGAGGAGAAGAGCCTCGACCTGCTCATGGCCGCGGTGGAGATCTACACCACCGCCGGCGACAAGGACAAGGCCGCCTCCTTCGGCAAGCGGGCCATCGAGGCCGCCCCGAGCGACCAACTCCGCAAGGAGGTCGAGAAGGCCGTGGAGGAGATCAAGAAGGGCGGCAAATAGTTCCAGGTTCCAAGTTCCAG
>JANNVG010001069.1:0-3159 GCA_031414395.1 Fimbriiglobus sp. | reverse complement strand
CCCGAGAGCCGTTGGCCCCTCGCTCGCGCGTCGGGCTAACAAGAATCGGGCGGAAGCGGAACGACCCCACGTCACCTCCTGGTCTTCCGCCAAAGCCGTTGGCCCCTCGCTTGCGCGTCGGGCTAACAAGAATTGGGAGGTGGGATGGGTCGCCGGGAGAACGCAGCTCCCCCGCGAGGTGGGCCGCGTACTCCACAGTGTCACACTCGGGCGGTAGGGGGGCCCCACCTCGTCAGTTCACCACGTTCCGGAGCGGTTCGCCGAGCAGCGCCCGCCGCACCTCTTCCGCCCCTTTCGTTCGCATGTCCTGAATCCCCTCCTCCGAGTAGAAGGCCGAGTGCGGGGTCAGAATCACGCGGTCGTGGCACGGGTGATTCACGTCCCGCCACGCCGACACGAGCGGGTGGTCGGCCGGCGGCGGTTCGACCGGCAGCACGTCGATGCCGGCCCCCGCGAGTTGCCCACTCGCAATCGCCTCCGGAATGGCGGTGGCATCGACGCACGCGCCGCGGGCGGTGTTAATCATGAACGACCCGCGGGGCATGGCGGCAATCGCGGTGGCGTCGATCAGGTGCCGCGTGCCGTCGTTCAACGGCGTGTGAACGCTCACCACGAACGACTGGCGAAGCAGCTCCGTCAGCGTGTTCGCCCGGCGGATGCCGAGCGCCTTGTCGTACCCGGCCGGCTTGAACGGGTCGAAGAACACCACGTCCATGCCGAACGCCTTCGCCCGCACCGCCGCCGCCGTGCCGATCCGCCCCAGCCCGACCACCCCGAACACCTTCCCCCGTAGCCGCGAGATCGGCGCGGCCGGCTTGTACGTCCACGGCCCTTCGCCGCGCTGCAAGCGGGTGTTGTGGAAGTGGTTCCCCCGCACGAGGGCGAGCATCAAGGCAATGGCGGTGTCGGCCACTTCTTCGGTGCCGTAGTCGGGCACGTTGCACACGGGGACGCCGCGGGTGCGGGCGAACGCCACGTCGATGTTGTCGAAGCCGACGGCGCACCGCACGATCACCCGGCAGTTCGTCAGGCGTTCAATCGTCGGGGTACGGAGGGTGGTGTTGTAAACCATGACCGCGTCGGCGTGTTCGATCCGCCCGGCCAGCTTCGCCTCGTCGTTCTCGTTCAGGGCGACCACGTCGGCGATGTCGGCGAGGACGCCGAGTTCGAGGGTCGGCTCGCCGGACACGAAATCGACGACGACGGCACGGAACCGGGGCATGGGGGAGACTCGATGGAGAGGGGAGGTGTTGTAGGGAAGAGACCTCACCCCCTCCCGCTCGCCCGCCCGCCGCGACGACCCGTGCCCTCTTCCCACTTCTCCCCATTCCCGCATCATGTCCCCACCCTCTCCCCACGGAGCGACCCCATGCGGTTCGCACTCTCCCTCCTCGCGGTCACGTTCGCCGCCCTCGCGGTTCACGCCGCCGACCCCGCCCCCGGCGAACTCATCAAAGGCAAGTTCGCCGACAGCAAGATCTTCCCCGGCACCACCCGCGACTTCACCGTGTACGTGCCCAGCCAGTACGACGGCAAAACTCCCGCCTGCCTGTGGGTGAACCAGGACGGCGTGCAGTTCAACGCCCCGAAGGTGTTCGACAAGCTGATCGCGTCGAAGGACATGCCCGTCACCATCGGCGTGTTCGTCACCCCCGGCGTGGTGCCGGCCGCGAACGAGAACGCCCTCCCGCGGTACAACCGCAGCTTCGAGTACGACGGCCTCGGCGACGGCTACGCCCGCTTCCTGGTTGATGAACTGCTGACGGCCATCGAGAAGCTGAAGACGGCCGACGGCCGCGAGATCAAGCTGAGCAAGAACCCGAACGACCGCGGCATCGGCGGCAGCAGCAGCGGGGCCATCTGCGCGTTCACCGCCGCGTGGGAGCGGCCGGACAGCTTCCGCCGGGTGTTCAGCGCCGTCGGCACCTATGTGGGGCTTCGCGGCGGGAACGAGTACCCCACGCTGATCCGCAAGAGCGAGCCGAAACCGCTGCGGGTGTTCCTCGAAGACGGCGAGGGCGACCTGAACATCTACGCCGGCGACTGGTGGATGGTGAACCAGGAGATGGAGCGGGCGCTCAAGTTCGCCGGGTACGAGGTGGAGCACAGTTGGACGCCGGTGAAGGACGCCGACTACGGCAAGCACAACGGCAAGCACGCCACGGAGATTTTCCCCGAGGCGATGAAGTGGCTGTGGAAGGACCACGGCAAGGCGGACATCAAGGCCGGGGCCGGCTCCCCGCAGATGCAGCAGGTGTTGGCGGACGGCGAGGGGTGGAAGCTGGTGGGCGACGGGTACAAGTTCACCGAAGGGCCGATTGCCAACGCGAAGGGCGACGTGTTCTTCACCGACGTGCCGAACGGCAAGACGTACAAGGTCGGCGCCGACGGCAAGCCGGCCGTCTGGTCGGAGGACAACGGCAAGGCGAGCGGGTTCGCGTTCGGCGCGGACGGCACCTTCTATGGGTGCGGCGGGTTCGGGCTGGTGAAGTACGATTCGGCCTTGAAGACGACGAAGGTCGCCGACGGGTTCGCCGGCAACGACTTCGTCGCGCTGAACAACGGCACCTTCTACGCCACCGCCCCGGCCGGCGGGAAGAACGAGATCTACTTCATCGACGCGAAGGGCGAGAAGAAGGCCGTCGACGCCGGCATCAAGTTCCCGAACGGCATCACGACTTCGCCGGATCAGTCGCTGCTGTACGTCGCCGAGAGCCGCACGCACTGGGTGTACAGTTTCCAGATTCAGGCCGACGGCACGCTCAAGCACAAGCAGAAATACTTCCACCTGCACGTTCCGGACACGGCGGACGAGGCGAGCGCCGACGGGCTGAAGGTGGACCGCGACGGGCGGGTGTACGTGGCCACGAACACGGGCGTGCAGTTCTGCGACCAGCCGGGGCGGGTGAACGGCATCATCCCCACGCCGAACGGCAAGTGCGCGAACATCGCCTTCGGCGGGGAGAAGTTCGACACCCTGTACGCCACGTGCGTGGACAAGGTGTACGCCCGCAAGCTGAAAGTGACCGGGTACAACCAGTTCGACAAGCCACTGACGCCGAAGAAGCCGGGGCTGTAAGCCGGCGAGTCTGGGAGGGTGGCCGACTCTCGCCGAGAGTCGGACGGGGGCCTTCGCCTGGGAGGCCGGCGTGGGGCGAG
>JANNVG010001068.1:0-2027 GCA_031414395.1 Fimbriiglobus sp. | reverse complement strand
CCCCCCCCCCGGGGTGCACCCCCCCCCCCACCCCCCCCCCGCGGTCCCCCCCGCCCCCGCCGGGACCATCCGCTCCCGCCGACGGGTGCTGGGCATCCCGCCGGGGTGACGTTCACCGCACCTCGACCACCGGCCCCTTCGACGGATCCCCCGCCTTCGTCATCAATTCCACGGCGAAGTACCCGACGCCCAGGCAACCGAGCGCGGCGATCAGCCACACGTACAGCACCGCCGTCCGCGACCGCGGGCCACGGCTCTCTCCCTTCTCGACAGCCGGTCCACCGGCCTGAGTGTCCGGTCGGTCAACTACCACCTGGACGCGGTGAAGCAGTTCGCCGCGTGGGCCGTCCGAGACCGCCGATTGGCTGAGAACCCACTCGACCATCTGGCCGGCGGGAACCCAGAACACGACCGCCGGGTCGAGTACGCCTTGCTCTCGGCCGACGAAATCCGCCGGCTGATCGTCGCCGCCCGGACGAGGGCCGCCGACTTCCGCGGGCTGGCCGGCCGTGACCGTGCCGCGCTATACGCGCTCGCCACCGTCACCGCCTTCCGGCCGGTCGAGTTGTCACGCCTCACCGCCGCCGATTTCTTGCTGACCGGGGCAGTCCCGCTCGTTCGGCTCGACGGCACGCGGACGAAGAACGGGAAGGCGGTCGAGCAACCGATCCCGCCCGATGTGTCCGCCGAGATGGTCGGCTACCTCGACGGCCGACCCGCCTCGGGTGCCGTCTGGCCCGGCACCTGGGCGGATCGCGCGGCCGACCTGATCCGGGTCGATTTGCCCGCCGCCGGCCTGCCGTTCGCCAATCCCGGCCAGGACGGTCGGGAACTGGTGGTCAGCTTCTACTCGCTCCGGCACTCGGCCGGGGTCTTGGCCGAAGAGGGTGGCGCAACGCTCCGCGAGGTGATGACGCGGATGCGGCACTCCGACCCCAAGCTCACCCTGCGCACCTACGGCCGGCTGCAACTCGGGCACCTCAGCCGGGCGGTGGGGAACATGCCCTCGGTGCTGTCGCCAGCCGGGGGAAGTTTGGCCTCCGGCTTGCCACAGTTTGGCCCCAAGTCGGGCCAAGCGGGTGATGGGGACGGCGGGGCGGTGATGGCGGGTAAGGTCGCGGAGGAACTGACGGCGAGTGCGATTCCCCAAGAAAACCAGCCTGTTGATGGCACTCGCGGGGAGGTGACGGCGGGTGATCCAAGTAACCCCGGTGCGGCTCGAACGCACAACCTGCCGCTTAGAAGGCGGCTGCTCTATCCAGTTGAGCTACGGGGTCGAACGTCAGCATTGTCGCCGACCTCTGTGAGGCCGGTTCGACCGGCCTCACAGAGGCCGGCTACAGCCGAACGGGTCAATCACCCAACAGCGGGCAGCGGGCGAGGACGGCGTACTCGGGGCCGGCGCGGCGCAGCTCGCTCGAAAACACCAGCAGTTCCTCCACGTCCGACGCGCCGCCGTCCCACGCCAGTCGCTTCGGCAACTCCACCGCGAGGCGGTTGCTGTCGTCGTCCGCGTTCGCGCGGCCCAACGTCAGGTGCGGGGTGTAGTCGCGGTCCTCTTTGCGGTGGATGCCACTCTCGATGAGCGGGGCGGCGATGGCCGCGTGCAACCGCATCAGGCTGTCCGCCCCTTCCACGATGCCGCCCCACAGCACCTTCGGCCGGCGCGGGGTCGGAAATGCCCCGAGTCCAGAGACACGCAGCACGAACGGCGGTTCGCGGCGGGCGGCGGCGGTCGTCGCCTTGCACACCTCCACCAGGTCGCGGTCGTCCAGGTCGCCCAGGAACAGAAGCGTGACGTGCAGGTTGGCCGGCTCGACCCACTTCACCTCGGCGAGGGCGGCCAGCTCCTGCTGCAAGGCGGTGGCCCGACGGCGAGTCTCGGCGGAGATGGCGGCGCCGAGGAAGGTGCGTGTGCGTGGCATGGGGGAAGTATACGCCAAAGTGGTCTGCTCGCTCCGCGAGCGGAATCGGAACCGCTCGAAGTGGTCTGCTCGCTCCGCGAGCGGTTCCGATTCCGCTAGTCG